>DAOTYZ010000237.1:0-1533 GCA_034434555.1 Candidatus Roseilinea sp. | reverse complement strand
GCGGACGGCGCACGCCGAAGTGCCTATCCTGGAGACGAACGCGCCCGGCGGGGACTATGGCTTGTTCGAGGGCGGCCAATACGTGGACGAACCGTGGTTCATGTGGTTCGTATTGGGCGAGCTATCGTCCGCCAGCGACGTGGACATGGTGCGCTTTGACTATCAAGCCGGCGAGCGCTTCAAGGCCGAGATCTTCATCCCTGGCCATGAAGAGCTGCGCAGCTTCAACCCCTATTTAGCGCTAGTCGGGCCGGGATTGCCATCGCCGGATCAGCCGCTGCCCTTCGCAATCCCTGACGGCATGGGTGCCATCGTCGCAACCAGCCAAGCCACTTACGACTACTTCGACATATTCACCCAGATGGTCTACTTCCCGCGCGCGAAAATCGAGGTGGTGATGCCGCAGACGGGGCGCTACTATGTGGCAGTCTGGGGCCAGCCGGTGGGCATGGCGCGCTATGCGCTGGACATCGGCATCATGGAGAACTTCGCGCCCCACGTGCTGATTCGCTATCCGGTCAACTGGTGGGAGGTGCGCGACTTTCTGCGCTGGGGACACTGGCCGATCGTGCTTGCTCCGCCCTTGGGCGTGGCTGGCATCCTGTGGTTGCTGTGTCGCCGCGCCGGCGCGCCTCGCTCGAAGGGGCAGCGCGAGCAGATCCTGGCGACGACTGGTTTGTTCGGCGCAGCGGCCAGCTTCGTCCTGTTGGTGGCCCAGCAGACCGCGCCCTATGGCCCGCAAGTGCCGCCGATGAGCTGGGTCGCCAGCGTGATGGTCTTGGCGTTGCTGGGCGCGCTGGTGTGGGGGCCGTACGTGTTGACGCCGCTGCGCGAGCGGCTGAACCTGCGCGAGTTCGCCCGCGACGATCACTTTGCGTGGGTCAACGGCTACGCTGTGCATTACGCCGACACCGGGCCGCGCGATGCGCTGGCGGTGGTGCTAATCCACGGTTTTGCCTCGTCGCTCTTCACCTGGCGGCGGTTGAGCGCTGCGCTGCTGGAGGCCGGCTATCGCGTGATCGCGGTCGATCTCCTCGGCTACGGGGCTTCGGCGCGCCCCGCCGAGCCGATCTACACCACGCAAACCCAAGCGGAGGTTGTCTTGGGCGTCATGGACGCGCTGGGCGTGCAGCAGGCCCACGTCGTCGGTCATTCCTTCGGTGGGCGGGTGGCGATGCAGATTGCGATCCTGGCGCCGGAGCGGGTGCGGTCGCTGGCAGCGCTCGCGCCAGAGGCGTTTGCCACCGATCGCCCTCCCATCTCTCGCTGGGTGCGGTTGCCGATCCTGGGCTACGTCCTGGCCTTCTATTCCACTTC
This sequence comes from Candidatus Roseilinea sp., assembly GCA_034434555.1. Taxonomy (GTDB): domain Bacteria; phylum Chloroflexota; class Anaerolineae; order J036; family Brachytrichaceae; genus JAAFGM01. The sequence goes on along the minus strand of DAOTYZ010000237.1, from coordinate 216 downwards.
GCCATGGCTGGTGGCAGCGGGGCTGAGATTCACCTCGGCGATCCATCGCTGGATCACGCCGGATGTGGTGAGGGGCTACGCTGCGCCGCTCTATGTGCGCGGCTCTGCCCTGGCCCAGGTGTGGCAAGCGCGCTCGCCAAAGGACGGCCAGAAGCCGGTGCCGCGCTTCCTGAGCGCCATCGCACACCCAGTGCTGCTGTTGTGGGGGCGACGCGA
>DAOTYZ010000236.1:0-6045 GCA_034434555.1 Candidatus Roseilinea sp. | reverse complement strand
GGATCGCCGGACGATGTGGCGCGCACCGTGCGCTATCTCATCGAGGAGGACTTCGCCACCGGCGCGGTGTACTTTGTAGACGGCGGGCGCTCGCTGGTGTGAACTAGATGGCGATCGTCCGGGTCGCCTAGGCGTCGCGCCACAGGCGCGCCAGCCGGCGATACGTGTCCAGCGTGTAATACGCCATCAGCGCGCTCAGCCGCAGGCCATGCCAGCCGTCGCGATAGCCGCGCAGGGTGAGGAAGCGGCGGCGAAACTCGCGCAGCGGCTGTAAAACGAAGTTGTGGGGCCTGGGGCGAATGCCCTGCTTGAAGAGGATGCCGGCCTCAAACTGCGCGTATTTGCGCTGCTTGGCGTGAAACTGCGCCAGCGTCTCGTAGTTGTAGTGAATCAGCTCGGTGCGCAGGCGGCCCATCTCTCCTTCGTAGCGGGCCACTTCATGCACCTCGCGGTGGGGGTCGAAGCCGGCGCGGCCAACGCGGAACAGGCGCGCCTGATAGTCGGGATACCACCCCGCGCCGAGCGTCAGCCGGCCAAACAAATAATTGTGGCGCGGCACAGCATACACGTCATGGCGCGGCGCGGCCACCACAGCGCGAATCTCTTCGCCCAGCGCCTGCGGGCAGCGCTCGTCGGCATCCACGAAGAACACCCACTCGCTCTGCGCCGCTGCCAGGGCGGCGTTGCGCTGCTGGGCATAGTTGACGAAGGGATGCTGGATGACGCGCGCGCCGGCGCGTCGGGCGATCGCCACCGTCTCATCCGTGCTGAACGAATCGAACACCACCCGTTCATCGGCCCAGGCCAACGTCGCCAGGCAATCGGCGATGTGCCGGGCCTCGTTCAGCGTGAGAACCACCGCGCTGATGCGGGCAGCGGGCATGTCGAAGATTATCAAGCGCCATCGGCAATAGAACATCTGTGCTACACTCCGTGACCAATGGCCAAGTCAGCCGGCCCGAAGCTCAAGACCCAGTACGTCTGCACCAACTGCGGCAGCACGCACGCCCGCTGGTCGGGCAAATGCCCCGTCTGTGGCGAATGGAACACGCTCGTCGAGGAAGTGATCGCCGTCGGCCCAAGCTCGGCTGGCCGCGAGCGGTGGGCCGGTCAATCCGCCCCGCAGCGGCTGGCCGACCTGCAGACCGATGCGCTCGTGCGCTGGTCGCTGCCGATCGGCGAGTTCAGCCGGGTGCTGGGCGGCGGCGTCGTCCCCGGCTCGCTGGTGCTGATCGGCGGCGACCCGGGCATTGGCAAGAGCACCCTGCTGTTGCAGAGCGCGGTGCTGGCGGCAAAGCACATCGGGCCGGCGCTTTACGTGAGCGGCGAGGAGAGCGCCCAACAGATCAAGATGCGCGCCGAGCGGCTGGGCCTCGGCAACAGCGACCTGTATTTGCTCACCGAGACCAACCTGGAGGCCGTGATCAACGCCATTGACCAGCTTAAGCCCAAGTTGTGCGTCGTGGACTCGATCCAGACCATGTATGTTGAGGAGGTTCACGCCTCGCCGGGCACGGTGACGCAGGTGCGCGAGAGTGCGCAACGCCTACAAGCCGTCGCCAAGCACAGGGGCGTGGCGATCTTCATCGTCGGCCACGTCACGAAAGAGGGCAGCATCGCCGGCCCAAAGGTGCTGGAGCACATCGTGGACACCGTACTACAAATGGAGGGCGAGCGCTTTCACGCCTTTCGCGTGCTGCGCAGCATCAAAAACCGCTTTGGCCCCACCAGCGAGGTGGGCGTGTTCGAGATGACCAGCGACGGCATGCGCGAGGTGCACAACCCCAGCGAGGCGTTCCTGGCCGAACGGCTGTTGCACGTGCCGGGCAGCGCGGTGGCCGTGACGATGGAAGGCACGCGCCCGCTGTTGGTGGAGGTGCAAGCGCTCACCAGCCACACCCAAAACCCGCTGCCCCGCCGCACGGCAAACGGATTCGACTACAACCGGCTCTTCCTCTTGATCGCCGTGCTGGCCAAGCGGGTGGGCATTCGGCTGGGCGATCAGGATGTGTTCGTTAATGTAGTGGGCGGGTTGACGATTGACGAGCCGGCAGCCGACCTGGCCGCTGCCGTCGCCATCGCCAGCGCTTACAAGGGCGCGCCGGTGCCTGCTGACGTCGCCGTGATCGGCGAGGTGGGGCTGAGCGGTGAGGTGCGCGGCGTCGGCCAACTGGGTCAACGCCTGAATGAGGCGGCTAAGCTGGGCTTCCGGCGCTGCATCCTGCCTAAAACGGCGCGCCAGCCAGACCATACTCCTGCTGGGCTTGCGCTGATCGCGGTGCGCAGCCTGGGCGAGGCGCTGGATGCCGCGCTGGGCTAGGATAATCGCCTTGCCATGAAACCGCCCGACAAAGTCCTGGTCACCGGCGGGGCAGGCTATATCGGCAGCTTCACTGCCCAAGCGCTGGTGGATGCCGGCTATCAGGTCGTCGTCTTCGATAACCTCTATCAGGGCCACCGCCAGGCAGTGCCACAGGCAGCCACCTTCGTCCAGGGTGACCTGGCCGATCGCTCCGCCATCGCTGCCCTCTTCGACGCGCATCCGGACATCAGCGCGATCATGCACTTCGCCTCCTACACGCTGGTGGGCGAGAGCATGCACAAGCCCTTCCTCTACCTGCGCGACAACGTGAGCAACGCTGCCAACTTGCTGGAGATTGCGATCGCGCGGGGCGTCCGGCAGTTCATCCTCTCCTCGACCGCGAACCTGTTCGACCTGCCGGTAGATCAGCAGGGCGCGCCCATCGGCGAGGACTGTCCGATCGTCCCCGGCTCGCCATACGGCGAGAGCAAATATGCCATTGAGCGCATGCTGGGCTGGCTCAACCGCATCTACGGCTTGAAGTATGCCTGTCTGCGCTACTTCAACGCCTGCGGTGGAGCGCCCGACCGCGGTGAGGACCACGAGCCGGAGACGCACTTGATCCCGATCGTGCTCCAGGTGGCGCTGGGGCAACGCCCGCACGTCGTGATCTTCGGCGATGACTACCCCACGCCAGACGGCACCTGCATCCGCGACTATGTCCACGTCGAGGACTTGGCTCAGGCGCACATCCTGGCGATGGAAGCGTTAGACGAGCTGGGGGTGCGCCATTACAACTTGGGCAACGGCCAGGGCTACAGCGTGAGACAGGTGATCGAGACGGCGCGACGAGTGACCGGCCATCCGATCCCCGCCGTGGTTGGCCCGCGGCGGGCCGGCGACCCAGCGGTGCTGGTGGCCTCGTCGGAGGCCATTCGGCGCGAGCTGGGCTGGACGCCGCGCTACGCTAGCTTGGAAGCGATCGTCCGCAGCGCGTGGGCATGGCACAGCCGGCATCCGCATGGCTACCGCGATCGACACGCGCAGGGGGAGCAGGGGTGATGTGGAGTGGGTATTCCGTATTGCGTAGTGCGTATTCCGTAGTGCGTGGCCCAACTGTCCAAGTAGCCAGTTGACAGTGCCTTTGGTTTCTATACAATGAAGTCATGGTGATGGCGGAGATCGCCGCCCGATGCCGTTCTAGACGATGAGCACGCTTGCGCCAGCCGGCGCAGCGTGCTTTTTGCTTATAGGAGGTTGAACAGATGATGGACTCTAGCATGATCGGTAAGGTTGAGAAAGCCGTTCGCTATGCACAGGAACGCGACCGCTTTCAGTTCCTCACCTTCCAGGTGATGGTGCGCGGGGACAATGGCGAGTATTTGGTCACCTATGACCATGGCCAGTGGCACTGCAACTCGGAGTACTTCCAAAAGCACGGCGTGGACAGCCACACGATGGCGGTGGAGCGATTGTTAGAGGGGATGCTCTACCAGCCGGAGAAGGTGTAGCAGCCGCGGCTGCGCAAGTTGTCTCCTGACGAGGGGGCGTGCTGGAAGCAGGCCCCCTCGAACTTTTTTGCTAACATCGCGCCGTGCGTTTACAGCGCGGGTTCGAGCGCCGGCGCACGGGCAATAGCGGTTGCGCGTGGGTATTTCTGTCGGCCATCGCCCTCATCATCGCCGGCGGCTATCTGCTCGTCCAGATTCGGTTGGGCAGCGTGGCACTGCCGCGGCGCGGCGCGACCACACCAACCCCGGCGATCACTCCGACCCCCACGCGCACGCTAGAAGACTTCATCCGCGAGGCCGAAGCCGCCACCGCAGCGGGCAATTACCGCGCGGCCCTTGAAGCTTATGACCGAGCCAGCCGGCGGCGGCCCAACGACCCTGACCTACACTGCCGCGCCGCGCGGCTGATGGTCTTCATTGGCCAGCCGGAGAAGGCCGAGCAGCGGGTTCGCCGCGCGCTGGAGATAGATCCTGGCCATCTTCCCTCGCGCGCCGTGCTGTGCATGGCGCTGGATTGGCAGAAGCGCATCGCCGAAGCGCTGGCCGAGTGCCAGGCCGTCGTCGCTGTTGACCCAAATTACGCCACTGGTCATGCTTACCTGGCTGAGGCCCTGGCCGATAGCGGAGACTTCAACGCGGCACTGCGCGCCGCCCAAACCGCCGTGGACCTAGAGCCGGACAACATAGACGCCCTGCGCAACCTGGGCTACGTGTATGACATATTCGGCCGCTACGATCAGGCCCGCTACCACTATGAGCGCGCGCTGGCCCGCTCGCCAAACCTGCCGCACGTGCTCAGCGCGATGGGCCGCATCTACTACGTCACCGGCCAGACGGCCAACGCGATCAAGACATTTCAGCGCATCATCGAGATGGACCCACAGCACGCCGAGGCATACCAACAACTAGGCATGGTCTATCGCTTCATCGGCGAGCGCCAGAAGGCGCGCATCGCGCTTGACCGCGCCTTGGAGCTGGAGCCGACGCGCGTGCGCGCCCTCACCGAACGCGCGTTGCTCAACTTTCAGGTGCGCAACTACTTCGGCGCGGTAGAGGATTACACGCGCGCCCTCTCGATCACACAGCAAACCGGCGGCTCGTTGACGGCGATTGACTATCTTTACTACGGCTTTGCCTATCGCTGGATTCAGGAGTGCGATAAAGCGCGCGAGATGTGGGCCAAGGCGTTGGAACTCGCGCCGGCCGATCAGGAGATCCGCGGCAACGTCGAGGCCGGCCAGGCGGCCTGCCGCGGGCGCTGAACAGCGCGGCGGCCGCTCGCCAGTGGCTCTCGCTCACCAATCATCAACGATCCGCCACTACAATCGCCAGATCATGAGCGCCACGACTGGCACTTCCTCTCTGCGGCGGTTGCTCCCTTACGTCGCGCCCTATCGGGCCGTGGTGGCAGCCGCTGCGCTGCTGTTCATCGTGAGCACCGCGCTCAACCTGGCTTTCCCGCTCATCAGCGGCCAACTGGTGAACGCCGTCACCGGCGTCTCGGTCGGGCCAAGCGCGGAGCAGATCATCGGCCTCCTGATCGGGGTGTTCGTGGTGCGGGCCGGCGTGGACATCGGCAGTCAGCTTTTGCTGGCTTACGCCGGCGAAGCCGTCACCCGCGACCTGCGCCAGGACGTGTATGCGCATTTGCAAACGTTGGGCCTTGGTTTCTTCGCCAATCGGCGCACCGGCGAACTCACCTCACGCCTTTCATCTGACGTGACCGTGGTGCGCACCGCGCTGGTGAACAACCTGGCCACCCTGGTCAGCAGCCTGTTGACGGTGATCGGCTCGGCGGCGCTGATCGTCACCATCAACTGGCGGTTGACAGCGGTCGTGGTGGCGGTCCTCCCCCTGACCACAATCCTGGCCAGGCTATACAGCCGCTCGCTGCGCCCGCAGGCGACGCAGGTGCAGGACAAGCTGGCCGATGCCAATGCCGTGGCCGAAGAGGCCATCAACGGCGTGCGGGTGGTGAAAGCATTTGGGCGTGAAGGCTATGAGATAGCGCGGTTCAACGCCGCGTCTCAGGAAGCCTTCCGCAGCGCGCTGCGCCTGGCGCGCATCCGCGCTACGTTCGGGCCGCTGATCGGGCTGATGTTCTTCTTCTCGCTGGTCGGGATTCTGTGGTTCGGCTCGCGCGAGGTGAGCGCCGGCCGGCTGAGCGCTGGCGACTTGGTGGCGTTTCTCATCTACGGCGGCGTGATCGCCGGCGGCATCTCCGGCCTGGCC
>DAOTYZ010000235.1:0-4123 GCA_034434555.1 Candidatus Roseilinea sp. | reverse complement strand
CCGGGTCATGTGCTATCTTGTCAAACAAGTCTGCCATCGAAAGTCGTCCTCAAAGGTATTTTTACCTACTCACTACGCAGCCCTAACAGGTTACCAGCGCGATTATACGTAGAACTCACTACAGTATGAATGGTAGGGAGGTGCGTTCATGGATAGGGGCAGACTTTGGGTGGGCGACGGCAGTGCCGTCGCCCACCCTCTGTAGATTCGCCTTCGCTGGCAGCATCGCTTGGTGAAAGGCTACCCCTATTGGTGAATGCACCCATGTAGGTGGGGGGTTGCATTTGCCATTGGGGCAACCTAACCAAGCCCAAGGGTTGTTGTATATTCGCGTCCGTCGTCGGCAGAGGGAACAAAGAGATGACGGAACAAGCAGACTTGAGCGTGCTCACGGCAGCGCAAGCGCCATTCCAGTTTGCCGGGGGCGAGCGCGGTGATACGGGCATCCTATGCCTGCATGGGTTCACCGGCTCGCCGGCTGAGCTAAGGCCGCTGGGGGAGTATCTGCATAGCCAAGGTTACGCGGTCGCTTGTCCGCTGCTGCCCAAGCATGGGGGACGGCTTGAAGACCTCAAAGGCGCCACCTGGCGGGCATGGGTGAGCGCGGCGCGCGATGCACTCGCCCAGCTCGCCGACCGCTGCCCAAATGTGCTGATCGCCGGGCTTTCCATGGGTGGCCTGATCGCCCTGCATCTGGCAGCCAGTGAGTGTTACCGCGCAGCGTGCAACGGGCAGCCCTCCCCTTTGCGCGGGATCATCATCATGGCGGCGCCGGCTGCCGTCAACGACTCACGTGCGCGACTGGTGCGGTTCGCGCGTTTCTTCGTGCCCTATCACTACCCGCTGAAAGATGCTAACTTCGACGATCCTGAGTTTCAAGCCGGCCTGCGCCGAAGGCTGGGGCGCGCCGGCGAGCAGTTGAATCTGGACGACCCGCACGTGCGGCAGCAGATCATCCGGAGCGTCCGCATCCCTCTCGCTGCCATCCACGAGTTGCTGGAGTTGAACAGGCTGGTGATGCGAGAACTGCCGCGCGTCACCACTCCTGCCCTATTTATCCAAGGACGCAAGGACCGCGTGGTCTCGCCGGACAGCGCCGATGTGCTGGCTAGAGCGGTAGGCTCAAAGGTCAAGCGGGTGATCTGGTATGAGCGCAGCGGCCACGTGCTGCCGATGGAGCCTGATGCCGCCGAGATGTTCGAGGCCATCGCCCAGTTCATCGAGGACTGCACCCACCTGACATGAGTTCCCCCTTCGTGCGGCGTGCTGCGCAGGTGGTCGTGCTGGCCGGCTCAGGACTGATGTTCTATGCCAAGCTAAGCGACGGCACGCTCTTCTTCTACATCAATCAGCGCTTCGCCTGGCTGTCGCTGCTCGCGGCGCTCTTGTATGTCGCGCTGGCTCTGACGGTGCTCTATAGCGAACTTCGCGATCGGCAAACCACTCCCACCGATGCCGCCGAAGTCCTCTGGTTGGAGCCACGAGCGGCGCATCGCGCAAGCGATGGGCGCATCTCGTGGCAGGGGATTGGCCTGTTGGCGCTGCCGATCGTGCTCAGCCTGATCGTGCCGGCCCAACCGCTCGGCGCTGGCGCCATCAGCAACCGAGGCATTAGCCTGACGGCCCCTGAGCAGAGCAGCAGCACCAGCCGCTTCCAACGTCCCAGCGCTGCGCCGCAGAACATCCTCGACTGGCTACGCGAATTCTCCAGCCTGGGCGACCCGCGCGCGTTGGACGGACGGCAGGTGGACGTCACCGGCTTTGTTTATAGAGATCAGCGCAACCAGCCCGATCAGTTCTGGGTTTCTCGATTTGTTGTGAGCTGCTGTGTGGCCGATGCGGCGGCAGTCGGCATGTTAGTACAAACTTCGGGCGCGGAGGCGCTCACCGTAGATAGTTGGGTGCGCGTGATCGGCAAGTTAAGGGCCGGGGAATTTGCCGGCGAGCTGATCCCGATTGTGATCGCCGAGCGCATCGAGCCTATTCAGCAGCCAGCGCATCCATATCTCTATCCTTAGTGTATAATCTCAGAATAGATTAATATTATCTAAGAGCTTTCTTCACTAACATTGTAACCACATAGGGTATGAGAAGACGCAGCCGCTACGCTGCCCCACTTCGCCCTCCCCCTAGCCGACGGCAACGCGCAAGTCGCTCATGGCGCTATGTCAGTTATGGCCTGCTTATAGCACTTTTGGCCGGCCTTGGATTGCTCGCGGGGGGCCGCCTATGGATGCCCGCGCTGCCTCACCGAGAGCCAACCCCCACACCCAGCCTGCCGGATGCGGGCCTGCTCGATCAAAGCAGCAAGCGTGAGGGCTTCGATGGCAGCGCGTTTGCGAACGAGGCCAACGTCATTCGGCGCAACGCTGTGCTCGGCGTCGAGGATCGCCAGCGCGCCGCATCGGCGCCTCCCCGTCAGCTTAACACCTATGCCGTCGTCTCCGGGGATACGCTGTTCGGCATCGCGCTCAAGTTTGGCCTGCGGCCAGAGACGATTTTGTGGTCCAACTATGAGACGCTCAAGGACAATCCCGACCTGCTGAGCGTCGGCCAAAAGCTGACCATTCCACCGGAGAACGGGCTGATCGTACAAGTTGAGCGGGGAGACACCATTGAGGGGCTGGCGCGGCGATTTGGCGTGCCAGCCGAGCGCATCGTCAAGGAGCCTCTGAACGGCTTGCGTGACATCAATCAAATATTACAGATCGGCCAGCGCATTTTTGTGCCGGGCGGCGAGCGCGAGACGGTGATTTGGCAGATACCAAAGCTCGTGGAGGTGCGCCGCTCGACGGGCGGCGTGCGCGTGTACCGGGTGGGCAAATGCGGCGAAGTCGCCATCCCACCACTGGGCAGCGGCAACTTCCTCTGGCCGGCCAACCGCCGCTATCTGTCCGGATATAACTTTAGCAGCGTCCATCCCGGCATAGACATCGCCGGGCGGCTGGGTGAGCCGATCTACGCCTCGGACGCAGGAACGGTGATCTATGCCGGCTACTCCCTAAACGCCGCCGGCAGGCCGGTAGGTTACGGCCAGTATGTCGTGCTCGATCATGGCAATGGTTACCAAACACTTTATGCGCACGCCAGCCAGCTATTTGTGCGCTGCGGACAGCAGGTGCAACGCGGCCAAGTGATAGCTGCGATTGGCTCGGTGGGCCGTTCAACCGGTCCCCATCTCCACTACGAGATCCGCTATCTCAGCCAGGCCGTGAATCCGTGGGCGCTCTTGCGCTGACAGGGCGCTACAATACGCCTCCCTTAAAGAAGGCACATAAAAAGTTCACGCCATGGATGCTGAGCGAGATAGCAACCCCTCAACGCCGGCAAATAGAGGCATCCGAGCGCTGGCACAACAGGCTCGACAAATCGCCCAACGCGCGCGCTGGTCCACTCTCTCGCTGGGTCGCATAGCTGTGCATGGCACAATCGTGCTCGCCTTAAGCCTCACAGCGGCTATCACGCTGGTCGGCACCGACAGGTCGGCCCGAAGCCGCGCAATAGCCGTTGGAACACCGAGCGATGGCCAAATGCGATCCATCGGGCGTTCGCCCACCATCCTCCCCGAAGGTGCTTTGTTTACCGGCCTGGGTCAACCGGTGTTCTTAAACGTTCAATCGCCGACCTCGGCCAGGACGGAGAGCGCGGAGCGTTCGCTGATCGTTCGGGATGCCGTCTTCGCCCAAGTTCAGCGCAGCGAGGTGCGCACTGGCATCATCACCTACACCGTGCAACCGGGCGACAACGTGGAGACCATCGCGCAGCGCTTTGGCGTGCTGCCCACGACGGTCGTCTGGTCGAACAACGAGGTGGAGGAGAATCCCGACCTATTGCGTGTAGGGCAAGAGCTGCTCATCTTGCCGGTGGATGGCATTCTATACACTGTGAAGGCAAACGACACCCTCTCCGGAATCGCTGAACGCTTCAAAGTGAAGGCTGAGGACATCATCCGCTCGCCGTTGAACAACCTGGCAGACGGGACAAACTTAATTCCCGGGATGCGCTTGGTGATTCCGGGCGGCGTGAAGCCCTTTGTGCCCAAGGTGGTGCAGCCACAAGTTGTAAGCCGGCCTGCGCCTGGCAGGCGCTACGTGGGGCCGGCGCCCAGCTTCTTCGCCAGCGG
>DAOTYZ010000234.1:0-6348 GCA_034434555.1 Candidatus Roseilinea sp. | reverse complement strand
AAGAACCCGGAGTACGACAAGCTAATCGAGCAGGCGCTGCGCGCGACCGATGAGAAGACCCAGGTGGAGCGCTACAAGCAGGCGCAGAAGGTGCTGACCGAGGACGTGGCCGCGATCTTCCTGCTGGACTATCAGTTCAACTGGGCGATGAAGCCGACGATTCAAGGTTACACCCCCTACCCGATCTTCTTCCATGACCTGTCGCGCCTGCGGCTGAAGGCGGGATAATTCGTCGGCAGTTCCTGCATGAGTTACATCCTGCGCAGGTTAGGGACGATGATCATCACCACGGCGCTCACCGTGGTGATGATCTTTTTTATCTTCCGCGTCATCCCGAGCGTCCCTGCGATCAACCCTGCTTTACTTAGGTCAGCAGTTAGCTGGACGATAACGCTACAGCGTCAGTTTGACGAGTGCATTCATGGTTAACCCTGGGTGGGCGACGGCAGTGCCGTCGCCCACCTCTATAGAGGATAAACTCTCACTAGTCGGCAGCCCAACAGCAGTTACTCTGTTGGTGAACACGCCCAGTTTGACTTTTTCTTAAAGGTCTTTATATAATGCTTCGTTGACATCCCAAAAGTGGAGGGAGCTATGAATCCGCAGATTTCGTGTGTCAACAAAACACTTGTTCTTGTCGCTTCTATCGTGAGCGCGATGCTGGCCTCGTGCGCATCGCCCAGCCCGCCACCCGCGCGCACAGCGCCAGAAGGAGCAACAGCGCAGCAGCCGGCTGCGCCGGCTCAACCCACCCGCCTGGTCATGCGCACGCTGACCGATCCCGATAGCCTCGATCCACACATCTCAGTTGCCTCGCTCACCCAGCAGATCATGCTGAACGTCTTTGAGGGACTGGTCAAGCCGGCGCCCGACGGCAGCGTGGTCCCCGCCATCGCCGAGTCCTACACCGTCAGCGAGGACGGGCTGACCTACCGCTTCAAGCTGCGCCCCAACGTGCGCTTCCACAACGGCCAATCGCTCACCGCCGCCGACGTGGCCTACAGCCTGAATCGCCTGATGGGTAAAGGGACGCCCGACGGCAAGCCGCTCACGTCCAGCCTCAATGACGTTGAGCGCATCGAGACGCCGGACGATTCCACCTGCGTGATCACGCTCAAGCAGGTCAACGCCTCGTTCGTCAACCTGCTCTCCACGCTGGCCATCGTGCCGGCTGCCAACGACGGCAAGCATGACAAAGAGCCAATCGGCACCGGCCCTTATCGCTTTGTCTCATACGAACCCCAGCAGCGCATCGTCCTGGAGAAGTTCGCTGACTACTGGCAGGACACCCGCGAGATGATTGACCAGGTCGAGTTCCGCATCATTAAGGATGACCAAACCGCGCTGCTGCAACTGCAATCGGGCGCGATTGACTTCACTGGCGTCTCTGCCGAGCAGATCGAGACGCTCGGCAACGCTTTTACTATCGTCAGTCACCCCGCCAACTCGGTGTTCATCATGGGCATGAACCACGCCCGCCCGCCGTTCGACAAGCTGGAGGTGCGCCAGGCCATCTATCACGCGATTGACCGAGACGCCATCATCAAGGCGGTCTTCGACGGCTATGCCGTCAAGCTCGGCTCGAACATGAGCCCGGTGATGGCCAAGTATTATCAGGATGGCCTTCAGGACCGCTACCCATACGATCCAGAGCGCGCCAAGACATTACTGGCTCAGGCAGGCTATGCCAATGGCTTCACTACTACGCTGTCCATTTCCTCCCATGCCGACCTCTACGGCCGCACTGCCCAGCTCGTCGTGGACCAGCTCGCCCGCGTGGGCATCCAGGCCACCATCGAGACGGTCGAGTTTGGCGTGTGGCTGGAGCGCATCTACACCAACCGCGAGTTCGAGACGACGTTGATTGACTTCACCGGCAAGATGGACCCGCAGGCGGTGCTTGGTCGCTACACGTCAGACTTCCGCCGCAACTTCATCAACTACAAGAACCCGGAGTACGACAAGCTCATTGAGCAGGCGCTGCGCGCGACCGATGAGAGGACACAGGTGGAGCGCTACAAGCAGGCGCAGAAGGTGCTGACCGAGGACGTGGCGGCGGTCTTCCTGTTGGACTATCAGTTCAACTGGGCGATGAAGCCGACGATCCAAGGTTACACTCCCTACCCGATCTTCTTCCACGACCTGTCGCGCCTGCGCATGAAAGCGGGATAGTCCATCGGCAGGACGCTTGATGAGTTACGTTCTGCGAAGACTGGGGACGATGGTCATCACCACGGCGATCACCGTGGTGATGATCTCTTTTGTCTTCTGCGCCATCCCCAGCGTCCCTGCGATCAATCCTGCTTTACTTAGGTCAGCAGTTGGCTGGACGATAACGCTACAGCGTCAGTTTGACGAGTGCATTCATGGTTAACCCTGGGTGGGCGATGGCACTGCCATTGCCTACCTCTATCGTTAAGAGGATAGACTCCCATCAGTCGGCAGCTCAACAGTGGTTGCTCTGTTGGTGAATGCGCCTAGTTTGACTTCTTCTTAAGGGTGTTTATATAATGCTCCGTCAAGATCCAAAAGTGGAGCGGCCATGAATCCGAAGATTTCGCATGTCAACAAAACGCTTGTTCTTGTCGCTTCTATCGTGAGCGCGATGTTGGCCTCGTGCGCATCGCCCAGCCCGCCGCCCGCGCGCGAGGGGGCGCCGGCGCAACAGCCGGCCCAGCCCACCCGCCTGGTCATGCGCGCAGTGACCGACCCCGATAGTCTTGACCCGCACATCTCGGTTGCCTCGCTCACCCAGCAGATCATGCTGAACGTCTTTGAGGGACTGGTCAAGCCGGCGCCCGACGGCAGCGTGGTCCCCGCCATCGCTGAGTCCTACACCGTCAGCGAGGACGGGTTGACCTACCGCTTCAAGCTGCGCCCCAACGTGCGCTTCCACAACGGCCAACCGCTCACCGCCGCCGATGTGGCCTACAGCCTGAATCGCCTGATGGGCAAAGGGACGCCCGACGGCAAGCCGCTCACCGCCAGCCTCAACGATGTCGAGCGCATAGAGACGCCGGACGATTCCACCTGCGTGATCACGCTCAAGCAGGTCAACGCCTCGTTCGTCAACCTGCTCTCCACGCTGGCCATCGTGCCGGCTGCCAACGACGGCAAGCACGACAAAGAGCCAATCGGCACCGGTCCTTATCGCTTTGTCTCGTATGAACCGCAGCAGCGCATTGTCCTGGAGAAGTTCGCCGACTACTGGCAGGACACCCGCGAGATGATTGACCAGGTCGAGTTCCGCATTATCAAGGACGACCAAACCGCGCTGTTGCAACTGCAATCGGGCGCGATTGACTTCACCGGCGTCCCTGCGGAGCAGATACCGACGTTGGGGAACGCCTTCACCATCGTCAGCCATCCGGCTAACTCGGTGGTCATCATGGGCGTGAACCACGCCCGCCCGCCGTTCGACAAGCTGGAGGTGCGCCAGGCCATCTATCACGCGATTGACCGAGACGCCATCATCAAGGCGGTCTTCAACGGCTACGCCGTCAAGCTTGGCACGCACATGAGCCCGGTGATGGCCAAGTATTACCAGGATGGCCTTCAGGAGCGCTACCCTTACGACCCTGAGCGCGCTAAGGCATTGCTCGCCCAAGCTGGCTACACGGATGGCTTCACCACCACGTTGTCCATTCCATCTCACCGCGAATTCTACGCCCGCACTGCCCAGCTTGTCGTGGACCAGCTTGCCCGCGTGGGCATTAAGGCCGCTATCGAGCCAATCGAGTTCGGTGTATGGCTAGAGCGCATTTACGTCAATCGTGAGTTCGAGACAACGCTGATTGATATTACGGGCAAGCTAAACCCACAAGAGGTGCTCGGTCGCTATGCGTCGGACTTTTACCGCAACTTCATCAACTACAAGAACCCGGAGTACGACAAGCTCATTGAGCAGGCGCTGCGCGCGACCGATGAGAGGACACAGGTGGAGCGCTACAAGCAGGCGCAGAAGGTGCTGACCGAGGACGTGGCGGCGATCTTCCTGTTGGACTATCAGTTCAACTGGGCGATGAAGCCGACGATTCAAGGCTATACACCATATCCGATGTTCTTCCATGACCTGTCGCGCCTGAGGTTGAAGGCGGGATGATTCGTCGGCAGTTCCTGAATGAGCTACATCCTACGCAGACTAGGCACGATGATCATCACCATCGCACTTAGCGTGGTGATGATCTTTTTTGTCTTCCGCGTCATCCCCGGTGATCCCGCGATCATCATCCTAGGCACCGAGGCTGACGAGGCGCAGATCGCGGCCCTGCGCAGCCAACTGGGGACCGACCGCCCCGTGCTCGAGCAGTTCATTACTTGGGCATCCGGCGCGCTGCGCGGGGATTTAGGGGTCTCGCTGCGCTTCAACCGACCGGTGGCGGAGATGCTCACCAACCGGCTACGAGTCACCGCACCGCTGGCGCTTTATTCGATCACGCTGGCCGTGTTGGTCTCCATCCCGCTAGGTGTGGCACTGGCGCTCATCCGGGCGCAGGCGGTGAATCTGGTGTTCACTTACCTTAGCCAATTAGGGATGGCTGTGCCATCCTTTTGGGCCGCGCTGCTCCTGATGTCCGTCTTCGGCGTTGGGTTGCGCTGGATCCCGCTGGGCGAGACAGTAGATTGGGAGCGGGACGTTGCCGCCTCGCTGCGAGCGCTCACCTTGCCGGCGATCGCCATTGCCCTGCCTGTAGTTGCCATTGTCACCCGCTATGTGCGCGGTGAACTCCTAGATCAGATCGGCCAGAACTATATGCGCACAGCGCTTAGCAAGGGGCTGTCTTTTTACCGCGCGGTCTATCATCACGCCCTGCGCAACGCGCTGATATCGGTCACAACCATCCTCGGCATCCTGTTCGCCAACATCGTCGCCGGCACGGTCGTGGTTGAGCAGGTGTTCGCCCTGCCAGGCGTTGGCTTGTTACTGGTGACTGCGGTCGGCTACCGCGACTTCCCGCTGATCCAGGGCATCGCGCTGTATATTGCGCTGGTGGTGGCCATCTTGAACTTCGTCGTTGACCTTTTATATCGCGTGATTGACCCACGCGTGCGCTTGCACAAGCCGGCATGATGCGCTTGCCTCCGCCTGTCTCGACGCGCAAGCCCTCAGTCACCACCTGGGGCCTGGTTGGGCTGATTGTTGGCGCGACCCTGCTGAGTTTGTTGTATACCCCCTACGCGCCAAACGCGGTTGACGTGCCATCCCGCCTCCAGCCGCCGTCGCTGGCGCACCTGGCCGGCACCGACGAGTTCGGGCGCGATATCTTCAGCCGGCTGATGGCCGGCGGTCGCATCTCATTGGCCGTGGGCTTCGGCGCGATGGCGATCAGCCTGCTAGCGGGCGCGCTGATCGGCGCGCTGGCCGGCTACTTTGGCGGCTGGATAGACGACGTGCTCATGCGCCTCATGGACGCGCTGATGGCACTGCCGGGCATCGTGATAGCGCTGCTGATTGTGGCCATCAGCGGCGTCGGCTTCACCAATACAGCGCTGGCGCTGGGTGTAATGGGCATCCCGGTCATCGCGCGCGTCACCCGCGGCGCTTTCTTGGTGGGGCGTGAGATGGAGTATGTGCTGGCCGCCCGCGCCTTGGGCGCGTCGCCCTTACGGATCATCACCGCGCATATCCTGCCCAACCAGATCACAACCATCTTGGTTACGGCGTCCATCAACCTAGCCAGCGCGATACTCGGCGAGGCAGGGCTGAGCTACCTCGGCTTGGGCACTCAGCCTCCCGACCCGAGCTGGGGACGCATGTTGAAGGAAGCGCAAAGCTTCATTGGCGTGGCATGGTGGTATGCCTTCGCCCCTGGGCTGACCATCACCCTGGCGGTCTTCGCCTTCTATTTGCTGGCGAATGAGCTTCAGCGCTTGGCCCAGCCGGTTTCGTCGCACTAGGAAATATTCCGAGCGGTCAGCCGCGACTCAGAATGACGAGTTGAGGCAGGACGCTGGTAACTCCTTGTGCACTGTGTATGCGCCCCAAATGATGAATCTGTGAACGCACCGAGGGGGTGCGTTCACGGGCAGAGGCAACGATGCTGCTCCCCAAGAAGCCCTACGGGCTGGCGCGGCCTTGGTCAACGCGGCTGCTTAGATGCTTCGCTGCACTCAGCATGACAGAGAATCCTTTCGCAGCCTCCAGGAGGTACGTCAATGCAAAAGTCGCTGGAGATAGCTTTGCCCCTATTGGTGAACTCGCCCCGCACCAACGACGGCGGGTAGAATCTAGGACAACAGATTGCGATGTATCCAGATAGCGAGATTCTCTTTCCCGCGCGCTCGATCCCAGAGCTGCGCAATGCGCGCCCCAGCCAGGCCTGGCAGGCGCTGATTGACAAGCTGAGC
>DAOTYZ010000233.1:0-5095 GCA_034434555.1 Candidatus Roseilinea sp. | reverse complement strand
TATTCACGGTCGAGATTAGGCTCGTTCCACACCTCGATTGCGTCAGCCCCCATCCGGACGAGGTCAACCAACGACGCTGCGAACTCGCGATGATAGTTGAGGTCAGCCGCTCGTCTGCGGTCGCCCACTGCGCCGATTAGGACCTTCAGGCCGGCTGCTTTGGCTGCGGCGATTCGCCCTGGGATGTCCGTATCCTGGGTCTGGAACTTCACCCAGGTCATGCCGATGTCGCGCATCTGGTTGAACACGGCGGTGCTGCCCATGTGGCCGCCCAACTCGAAGGTCCAGTTGCCGCCGGGGCGCGGGGCAGGGGCGGCAGGCGCAGGTGCTGGCGCAGCCGGCGCACCTCCAAAGGTGGTGTATTGGGCGAAGACGAAGGCCGGGCGGTTGTTGTAGAGGATCTGAAGCCAGCGACCATCGGCCGTGCGCGCCGTTGCTTGCACCACGTCGCCGCGCCGCAGCCGGCCCAGGATCGCGTCGTTCAGGCTGGGGCCGCTGCGCACGTTCAGGAAATCCGAGGTGACCGTGACGCTGGTGCCGGCAGGCGCCGCCGGCGCAGGTGCAGATGCCGGCGCGGGCGCACTGGACTGACACGTGCCGCCCGGCACAGCGAACTGGGCAAAGACGAACGCCTGGCGACCATTGTAGTTGATCCGATACCAAGCACCGTCAGCAGTCTTGGCATCGGCCATCACCTTCTGTCCACAGGTCAGCCGACCGATGATCGCGTTGCCCGTGCTGGGGCCCTCCCGCACGTTGAGGAAAGGCGTGGTCACCGTCAGCTCTACGCCTCCCTGGGCACGCACAGCCTGCGTGCCGAACGAAACAATGATCAACATCGCAGCGATTAACAGTGATAGGTGTCTCTTCATAGGCAGTAACCAAATCTTAGATTTGTATGACTTAAAGATACTTCTCCACCGCCCAGCCGCCTGCTTGCATCGGCGTGACAGCCGGCATGTCAGCAGCCAGTGCGTATAGAAGTTTACTATTTCCAAGCAGCGCATCGAGCACATCGCCCATGCAGTCGGCCAGCGCGACCGTCTTTTTTAGCGCCCGGGCGATGTCCGCTGGCGACACATCGTCGAGCGCAACGCCGTCGGGATGATCGAACATCAGGCGCGGCAGAATGACCAAATCGCCGCACAGATCGGCGTTGCGCAGTTGACAGATGACGTCCTGGCCGCAGAGCAGGCCGGCGACGGTGATCGTCTCGCCCAGCTGTTCGTTGACGATGGGGAAGACACGCAGCGGGATGCCGGTTAAGCGGCTAAACGCATGCGCTGCGCTCGTCAGGGTGGGGGCGAAGAGCGTGCCGGTGACCAGGCTGGCCGCTTGAAACAGCGCGTGTGCGCGACGAATCATCGGCAGCTCGCTGCGCTTAACCCGTCGCCACTCGTCCAGGAAGTCGCGCACCATGCCCAGGCCATTGGCCTGCAGCGCCAAGCCGTCGTACGCTCGCTTGGCCGGCACGGGGCGACCGGCGAGCAAATACCATTCGTCCGTGGCGTATACGAAGCCGACGCCGAAGGTTCGGCGGTACTCCGCTTGCCAAGCCTCAACCCGTTCGAGGGTGGCCAGCGCTTCCGCCGGCGTATGTGGACGATAGCCATACTTATGATGGCGGGTGAGGCCGACCGGCACGACGCTCACCGACATCACGTGAGGATAAAGCGTCGCCAGTTGGCGGACGCTCTCCTCCATCCGCGGGCCATCGTTTAGCCCAGGCGTGATCACCAATTGGGTGTGGGTGGTGATGCCGTGGTCGGCCAACCAGCGCAGTTGGGCCATGATGTCGGGCGCGTGGGGGTTGCGCAAACAGCGCCGGCGCGTCTCCAGATCTGTGGCATGCACGCTGACGTAAAGCGGTGACAGGCGCTGTTCCGCGATGCGCGCCCAGTCCTCCTCGCTCAGGTTGGTGAGCGTGACGAAGTGGCCAAACAGAAAGGAGTAGCGATAGTCGTCGTCCTTGATATAAAGCGTGCGGCGCATGCGCGGCGCATTCTGTAGCACAAAACAGAACGGACACAAGTTATTACAGCGCCGGATGTCTATGTCAAAGGTGGGATGGATGAACTGTACGCCCAGCGCCTGGCCGAAAGCCCGCCGAACGGTGACATCGCGCGTCGCGCCGGCGCGGACGAAGCGCAGGGTGAGGACCTCGTCGGCAGCATAAAACTGCGCGTCTATGACATCGCGCAGCGTATGGCCGTTGATGGCAATCAAATCGTCCCCTGGGCGCAGGCCAACCTGGTCGGCCAGGCTGCTAGGGTCAACGGACTGTATTAACCCCATCGCTCAGGCATACACGCCACGCATGTGCGGCGGGAGAACGGCAGCCAGCTGGCGCATGGCGAAATCGGTCAGCGCCAGGAGCTGCTCGCGCGAAGGCGGGTTGTCCGCGGCGGTCAACTTGAACGGCGCGCCCAGCGTGATCGTCACCTCGGCGCGCCGCAGCCGAAAGAGGGACGGCAGGATGTCGGGCGTGCCGACGATGCCCGCCGGAACCACCCACGCGCCGGTGCGCACGGCCAGGAACGCCAACCCCTCCTGACCTCGGATCAGCCCACCGGTCTTGCTGCGCGTGCCCTCCGGCGAGATCAACACCACCCCACCCTCGTTGAGCACTTCGGTCGCGGCCTTGATCGCTTGCACGTCCACCGCCCCGCGGTGAACGGGGATCGCGCCATAAGGGGCGACCAGCCAACGCACGCGCCAGTCCTCGAAGGCCTCCACCTTGGCCATCGGTGTGATCGGCCGGCCCAGCGCCGCCAACACCACGAACGGGTCTGCCCAGTTCACGTGGTTGATCATCACGATCGTCCCGCCCGTCGGCGGCATGTGTTCAGGGTGAACGACGCGGTGGCGCATGCCCAGGCGGTACCATGCCCGCAGCCAGGCGTTGTAGAACGCGCGCAGCGGCGCGCGCTTGTTCCACCTCCAACGCCGGCTGAAGGCCGACCGCTTGCCGGGGGTGCGAGCAAGTGAGCGCGTCATGGCGCGGACTGATGGGGCGCGAGGGCAGCGTTGCGCGCCTCGACCAGCGCGATCGCCTGCGCCAGCGTCTCCTCTGCGCTCAGCTCCGTGCTATCCAGGATGACCGCATCGCGCGCCGGGCGCAGCGGCGAGTCGGCGCGCGAGGAGTCCAACTGATCGCGCCGACGCAGGCCCTCCAGCACATCGCTGTAACGGCTGGCGACGTTGCGTTGGGTCAACTCAAGGTGTCGTCGTGCAGCGCGCGCTTCCAGCGAAGCATCCAGGTAGATCTTTAAGTCAGCATCCGGCATCACCACCGTGCCAATGTCCCGCCCCACGACCACGGCCTGCTGACCGCTGGCGATGCGCCGTTGCTGGGCCACCATCGCCCGCCGGACGCGCGGAAACGCCGCCACGATGGACACCACGGCGTCCACCTCTGGATTGCGCAATGCGCGGGTCACATCCTGGCCGTCCAAGTGAACCAAATAAGGCTGATCATCGTCTGGTCGTGGCGGCAACACCTCGATGTGCAATCCCTCGGCAAGCGCGGAAACAGCCGCCTCGTCTTCGGGCGCGATCCCGCGCCGCAAGACGGCCAGCGCCACCGCGCGATAGGTCACTCCGGTGTCGAAGTAGAGGAACCCCAGGTGGCGGGCCAGCCCTAGGCCCAGCGTGCTCTTGCCCGCGCCCGCCGGGCCGTCAATGGCGATCGTGCGCACGGGATGCTTGTAGGACATCACCATTCCTCCCTTGCATCAGCGCAGCCACCTCGGCTTGAGTGAGCCTGCGCCACTGACCTGATTTTAGTTGACCCAACGTCACGCAGCCAAACCGGACGCGCATCAGGCACAGGACAGGATGGCCGAGCAGCTTGGCCACGCGCCGGATTTGGCGCTTACGCCCCTCGCGCATCACGATCCGCAACCAGGTCGCCTCTATGTGGTCATCGGGCAAGGGCGGCTGAGGATGGATCACAGAGACGTCAGCAGGCGCAGTGGGGCGCTGCTCGCCGGCCAGCCACACCCCGCTGCGCCAGCGCGCCAGTGTCGCTTCGGTGGGATAGCCGGCCACCAGGGCGTGATATTCCTTCTCATGCTCAAAACGGGGGTGGGCCAGGCGATGGGCAAACGCGCCGTCGTTGGTCAGCAAGATCAGGCCGCTGGTGTCCTTATCCAGCCGGCCCACAGCGAACAGCCGCTGCGGCAGGTGAACCAGGTCGAACACCGTCTTTGCGCCGGGCACGCTGCGGTCGGAGAGGTAGCCAACTGGCTTATACAGCGCGATGTAGACCTTCTCCTTCGGCGGCGCAAGCAGCCGGCCATCCACGCGCACCTCATCGTGCGGCGAGACGACGGTGCCGAGCACGGCCACCTGGCCGTTGACCGTCACGCGGCCGGCTGCGATCAGCGCCTCGCACTTGCGCCGCGCACCCAGTCCTGCTTGCGCCAGCAGCTTCTGCAAGCGCATGGCTAACGTGGATCGCCATCCGCGGGCGCGTCGCCCTCCGCAGGAGGCTGCGCTGCGGTGGGGAGCTGGTCGAGGTTCTCAACCGGAGGCAGCTCGTGCACGCCGCGCAAGCCAAAATGGCTGAGGAAGTCGAACGAGACCCCATAGCGCATGGGATGTCCCACCGTCTCTGCCCGCCCCAATTCCTGGATCAGGTTGCGCGCCAGTAGGGTGTTGATCACGCCGTCGCAATTCACGCCGCGGATCATCTCGATCTGCGGCTTGGTGATCGGCTGGTTATAGGCGATGATGGCCAGCGTCTCCAGTGCCGCCGGCGAGAGGCGCGTGCTTTCCTCTAGGCCGAGGAAGCGCTGGATGCGCTCGGCAAGCTCCGGGGCGGTGACCAGGCGGACGCGATTGCCGAGGCGCTGTAGCCGGATGCCGCGCGACTGGTAGTGATCGGCCAGTGTCTCCAGCGCAGCTTCGACCTCGTTCAGCGTCGCGCCCAGCGCCGCCGCCAGCGCGTTCAGCGCCGCCGGCTCGCCCGACGCAAACAGCAGCGCTTCCACTTGAGCGGCCAGCGAGAGCGCGGGAGGCGCGTCGTTGGTCAGCACGGGCGAATCGTCCATCGCGGACTCACGCAGGGCGTTCGTCGCCGGCAGTGGGTTGC
>DAOTYZ010000232.1:0-5008 GCA_034434555.1 Candidatus Roseilinea sp. | reverse complement strand
GGGTCGCAGATCATGCCCAGCCGGCATCAGCCGATCTTCTACGCTTACATTCAGGTCGCCTGCGTCGGCTGGACGCGAGGGACGAGCAGCGGCGGCCCCTCATTTAACTTGAGAAAGTCGCATCTGCTCGACGAGGAAGAGCTGATTGACGCAGAGACCGGTGAACCGAAGCCGGCCAACTGGATCACCAGCCAGCGCGACATCCTGGAAATCGAGCTGCTCGCCGAAGCAGCAGAACGCGCGCGCGAAAAAGGTTATCAGCCGGTCCTGGTGGCCGATAACTCGCTCATCCCCTATGACCTGCTGATGGGTCGGCTCAAGCAGGCACAAAAGGAGACGCAGCTCAAACGGCTGCGCGCGGCGTTTGAACGCATGCGGCGCTGCGGAGCCTTGCTCTGTGGATACATTGACCGCCCCAACGCCACCGTCCTGGTCCGCAAATATGCCGAGCGGCTTCAGTTGGAATACAAGCCGGGCCTCTTTGACCGCGATTTGCTCGCAAGGACGCTTCCTCCCCTACATCGAATTGATCTCCATGATCCCGGCTGGGAGATCAACAAATTGCTGGGGCAGGATGAGCAAGTGTCGGCCTTTTACGCCAACTTCAGCGAGGATGCGCTGCACCCTATCATTGCGCGCATCGAGGTGCCGGCCTGGTGCGCCGATCAGATAGACGACCTGTGCGCCGTCCTCCGCATCCAAGTGAAGCTCGGCCGGGACTATCCGTTCGTCTTGGAGGCGGCGCACACAGAAGCCGTTGTGACCAAGGCCGATCAGCGGGCGCTTGAGAAGCTGCTGCGGAACGAGCTGATGGCGAGCGGGATCAACCTGGAGCCGTCGGCCAAGCAGATGTTCAAAGAGGAGTCTGTTGCTTGAGCAGCGCTTGCGCGCGCTCCAAGCGCACGTTGCGCTCGGCCACGAGCTGAGCAGCGATGCGCTCCACCCATTCCCCCTGCGCGCCGGCGGCGATGGCGACCTGGCGGGCGTGCAAGGCCATGTGCCCCTGCTGAATGCCCTCCATCGCCAGCGCGCGGAGCGCGGCGAAGTTCTGGGCCAGGCCCACGCAGGCGATCACCTCGGCCAGCTCGCGGGCCGTCTTCACCCCCAGCAGCGCCAGCGCGACTTGGGCAGCGGGATGCACGCGCGTCGCCCCGCCCACGATGCCCACGGCCAGCGGCAGCTCGATGCGCCCAACCAGGTTGCCGGCTGCATCCGTGCGCCAGGTAGCCAGCGCAGCGTAGTGGCCATCCCGCGCGGCGTAGGCGTGAGCAGCCGCCTCCACCGCCCGCCAGTCGTTCCCCGTTGCGATCACCACCGCGTCTATGCCGTTCATGATCCCTTTGTTGTGGGTCGCGGCGCGGTAGGGGTCGCGTTCGGCAAACAACGACGCCTCGACGATGCGCTGCGCGATTGCTTCGGGCGGCAGCGCTGCGTCGGTGCGGGTGGCCAGCAGGTCGGCGCGGATGGTGCACGTCGCCCAGGCCAGCCGCCGGTCGCTGAGGTTGGAGAGGATGCGCAGATTGGCGCGCCCCTCGGTCAGCGCCTCCAGGCGCGGGGCGAGCGCCTCGCAGGCCGTGTTGACGGCGTTCGCGCCCATCGCATCGCCGCAGTCATACAGCAGGTGCACGATGAGCATGGGTGGGTCACCTTCTAGGATGCGCGTCTCCAGGTGTAGGGCGCGCACGTGCCGGCTGCGCGTGCTGGGGTTATCCTCGTTCAGCCAGGTGATCAGCGCGTCCGCTTCGGCGGCGATGCGCGCGCGCGCGGCTTCAACGTTGGGCACGTCCAGCAACTGCACCTGGCCGATCATGATCGGCGCGCTGCTGCCGGCGGTGAACCCGCCGCTGGCGCGGGCGAGCTTGGCCGCGTAGCTACAGGCGGCCACCACGCTGGCCTCCTCGATCGCCATCGGCACGCCGGCGATCGCGCGCCCGTTCACCACGAAGTGCTGTGCCACGCCTAGCGGCAGGCCGAATACGCCGATCGCGTTCTCGATCATGCGCTCGGCCTGAGCTGGCGAGAGGCCGGCGCGCAGCGCGGCGATCTGCGCGTCGCTCAATCCCAGCGCCGCAGGGCGGTCGTCCAAGGGCAGCTTGCGCAAGCGAGACGGGGCGGGCGCGTCGCTCATGGTCGCCGGCATTCTACTTGCGCAAGAGGCGGTCGTAAACCGCCAACAATTGCTGGGCCGCGCGCGCCCAAGTGAAATGCGCGGCGCGCTCCAGCCCGCGCGCGACCGCGCGGCGGCGCCAGCCTTCATCGCACAGCGCCTGTTCCAGGGCAGCCGCCAGCGCCTCCACGTCTAAAGGGTCAACCAGCGCGCCGGCGTCGCCGACCACCTCCGGCAGCGACGAGGCGCTTGACGCCACCACCGGCACGCCGCAGGCCATCGCCTCTAACGGCGGCAAGCCGAACCCTTCGTAAAGTGAGGGGAAAGCAAACACAGCTGCTGCCTGATACAGGTGCGGCAGGTCGGCGTCGTCCACATAGCCGACGAAGCGCACCAGGTCGGCCAATCCCAGGCGCGCCACTTCGGCGTGTACCTCGTCGTATAGCCACCCCTTGCCGCCAGCGATGACGAGCCGTGGCCGGTTGGCGTCGGGTAGCCGCTCGACCAGCCGGGCGAAGGCTTGGACCAGGCGCAGGTGGTTCTTGCGCCGTTGCATGGTGCCGACGGTCAGGATGAAGGGCGCATCGCCCAGGCCATACTTCTTCAGCACGTGCGCGCGCCGGCGGCGGTGATAGAGCGTGTCCTGGTACGGCGCGAAGCGCGCCTCCACGCCGCTATGGATGACGGTGACCTTCTCAGCCGGTACGCCGTAGAGCGCCTGGAGGTCGCGGGCGGTGGCGTGTGAGTCCGCGATGACGTGCGCTGCACGGCGGACGGAATCCGGCACGACGCGCCTGAGGAAGGGGATCAGGCGCGGCGGCGCGGAGTCCGGGTCGCGCTCGAAGGAGAGGTCGTGCACGGTGAGCAGGGCCGGCACGTCCCCTTTCAGCGGCGGCAACACAAAGTCGGTCGCGTGATACAAGTCGCACGGCCCGCTGAGCAGCCTGACGTCGAGCGGCAGGCGGGCGCGGAACCACAGGCGGTATAGCCAGCGGTCGCTCAGCCGCGTCACGCGCAGCGGCAGGTCGCGCGTGTTCATTAAGTTTGAGAGCGGCACGCTGGGCGCTGGCCGGCCCATGACGAATAGCGTGTAATGATGCGAGCGGTCAGCGGCCAGGACCGCGCGCGCGATCTCGCGCGTCAGGCGGGCGATGCCCGCGCCTTGATGGATGGCCGGCGTGTAGTCAATCGTGATGCGCGCCATGGCGAAGGGCAAGTATCATATGCGTCACACAGATGCGAACAGGGGGAGGGCACTGACGGCGACGCGGAGATCACAGAACCATAGCAAAGTTGATGGATACTTAATCCCATAGTTGATGGATACTTAATCCCATAAGGAGACAACAGATGCTCATCCGCTCCCTTATCCCTTTGACAGCCCTGGCGCTGCTTGCAAGTGCCTGTGGCGGCAGCGAGCCGCAGAACACGCCACAGCCCACGGCTATCCCGGCCACGGCCACAGCCCCCGCTGCTAGCCAGACCGGGCCGACGGCTACCCCTGAGGCCGGCCAGCAGCCGGCGGCGACGCCTGCCCCACAACAACCCGCCGCTACACCTGCGACCGGCTCAGGTCAGGATCAAACTGACATGCGCAAACTGAATCTCGACGCAACCCCGACAAACCTGAAGAGTTATCGCATTCGCTTCACTTTCTCGTTCGACGGCAAACTATCAGATGGTGAGGCGCTCAAAGGCACAGCAGAGTTCCTCCAAGAAGCGATCGCCGAGACGAACGAGCAGCGGGTGCGATTCTCCAGCACCCGCCAGGACGCCAAGGAGGGCGAGAAAAAGACGACGGTGGACCGCTTCACCGTGGGCGGCGTGAACTATTACCTTGTTGCTGAAGGCGACGGGCAAGGGCAATGCATCAGCATCTCCTCGGACGCGCCGACGACGCAGCAGCTCGCCATCTTTAAGCCCAGCGACCTGATCGGCAATCCGCAGGGCCTGCGGCTGACCGAACAGGGCGTCACCGTCAACGGCATCAGGACAGATCGCTACGCCGTCGAGGCGCCTGACTTGAAGGGCGAAGCGTGGGTCGCTCAGGAGGGCGATTTCGTCGTCAAATACACCGGCGAGTTCAGCGGCAAGACGCCTCTCTTCGACGGCGCGGACGGCAAGGCGACGTGGGAGTATCAACTGGAACCCGACGCCGTCTCCAAGATCGATCTGCCGGAGGCGTGCAGCGCCCAGAAGCCGGCGGATGACATCCCCGTGCCGGCCAGCGCCGCGGACAAGGCCCAGTTCGGCAATGTGATCACTTTCAAGGTCGCGGAAGCGCCGCAGAAAGTCGCCGACTTCTATAAAGCAGAGATGCCGAAGCTCGGTTGGACGCAGCGCGACGCATCGGAAGCCGGCGACCTCTTCTTACTCACGTTCACAAAAGACGGCCGCACTGTCAACATCACTGTTAACAAGGAAGGCACCGGCTCTGGTGTGCTGATCCTTGTTGAGCAAAAGTAGTCGCTGTCTTGAGATAGGGCGCAGCAAGGAGGCTGCGCCCTATGTGTTTGACACCGCTCAGGTGTGCTGCTCTGAGCGGCGCGGGCTGGTTATCACGACCAAAAAAAGCGCATAGAGAATCGGCTTGCCGAAGCGCTCGAAGCCGAACAGCGCCGCGTCGCCGGTGATCTGTGAGGTGGTGTTCAGGTCGCGCGTCGCCAACGCCCAGTTCACGATGGTCACCGTGAACAGCACGTAACCCAGGTAGAGGAAGACGCGGCTGACGCGCGGCAGCCCGGGCGTGTCAAGGTTGGCCCATTTCCCGATCGTCAACACGTCCCAGGCCAGACAAAACGCCACGAAGCCGATGCCGGCAAATCCCAGGAAAGGCGCAAAGCGGTCGTCGAGGAACTCGGTCTGGCGCAAAAGGCCGCTGATCAACACGACCAACAGCAA
>DAOTYZ010000231.1:0-2439 GCA_034434555.1 Candidatus Roseilinea sp. | reverse complement strand
GTGCTCAACGAGGGTGGGGTGGTGTTGATCTCGCCGGAGGGCACGCGCAGCAAGACCGGCGGGCTGATCCAGGGGCAGGAGGGGTTGGCGTTCCTGGCCGTGCGCACCGGCGCGTGGGTGGTGCCGGCGGGCATCGTCGGCACGCCCGACATCCTGCCGTCCCTCTTTCGGCTGCGGCGCGCCGAGGTGACGATCACGCTGGGCGCGCCGTTCAAGTTGACCGCTGAGGACAACCCACCTTCGCGCGAGCAGCTCCTGGTGTTGACCGACTTCGTCATGCGCCGGCTGGCTGCCGTTCTCCCGCCGCACATGCGCGGCGTGTATGCCTGAGCGATGGGACTCATACAGTCCGTTGACCCCGGCAGCCTGGCTGACCAGGCTGGCCTGCGCCCAGGGGACGATTTGATCGCTATCAACAGCCATACGCTGCGCGACGTCATAGACGCGCAGTTCTACGCTGCCGACGAGGTGCTCACCCTGCGCTTCGTCCGCGCCGGCGCGACGCACGATGTCACCGTTCGGCGGGCCTTCGGCCAGGCGTTGGGCATCCAGTTCGCCCATCCCACCTTCGACATAGATATTCGGCGCTGTAATAACCTGTGTCCGTTCTGTTTTGTGCTACAGAACGCGCCGCGCATGCGACGCACGCTCTATATCAAGGATGATGACTATCGCTACTCCTTTCTGTTTGGCCACTTCGTCACGCTCACCAACCTGAGCGAGGAGGACTGGGCGCGCATCGCGGAACAGCGCCTGTCGCCGCTTTACGTCAGCGTGCATGCCACAGACCTGGAGACGCGCCGGCGCTGTTTGCGCAACCCCCATGCGCCCGACATCATGGCCCAACTGCGCTGGTTGGCCGACCACGGCATCACCACCCACACCCAGTTGGTGATCACGCCTGGGCTAAATGATGGCCCGCGGATGGAGGAGAGCGTCCGCCAACTGGCAACGCTTTATCCTCATGTGATGTCGGTGAGCGTCGTGCCGGTCGGCCTCACCCGCCATCATAAGTATGGCTATCGTCCACACACACCGGCAGAAGCGCTGGCCACCCTCGAACGGGTTGAGGCTTGGCAAGCAGAGTACCGCCGAACCTTCGGCGTCGGCTTCGTATACGCCACGGACGAATGGTATTTGCTCGCCGGTCGCCCCGTGCCGGCCAAGCGGGCATACGATGGCTTGGCGCTGCAGGCCAACGGCCTGGGCATGGTGCGCGACTTCCTGGACGAGTGGCGACGGGTTAAGCGCAACGAGCTGCCGATGATTCGCCGCACGCACGCGCTGTTTCAAGTGGCCAGCCTGGTCACCGGCACGCTCTTTGCCCCCACCCTGACGAGCGCAGCGCGCGCGTTTAGCCGCCTGACCGGCATCCCGCTGCGCGTCTTCCCCGTCGTCAACGAACGGCTGGGCGAGACGATCACCGTCGCCGGCCTGCTCTGCGGCCAGGACGTCATCCGTCAACTGCGCGACGCCGATCTGTGTGGCGATTTGGTCATTCTGCCGCGCCTGATGTTCGATCATCCCGACGGCGTTGCGCTCGACGATGTGTCGCCGGCGGATATCGCCCAGGCGCTGAATAAGACGGTCGCGCTGGCCGACTGCATGGGCGATGTGCTCGATGCGCTGCTTGGAAATAGTAAACTTCTATACGCACCGGCTGCTGACATGCCGGCCATCATGCCGATGCAAGCAGGCGGCTGGGCGGTGGAGAAGTATCTTTAAGTTACGCAAGTCTAAGATTTGGTTACTGCCTATGAAGAGATACCTATCACTGTTAATCGCTGCGATGTTGATCGTTGTTTCGTTTGGCATGCAGGCTGCACGTGCCCAGGGAGGTGTGGAGCTGACGGTGACCACGCCCTTCCTCAACGTGCGGGAAGGGCCCAGCACGGGCAACGCGATCATCGGTCGGCTGACCTGTGGACAAAAAGTGGTGGCCGATGCCAAGACCGCCGACGGTGCTTGGTACCGGATCAACTACAACAGTCGCCAGGCGTTCGTCTTTGCCCAGTTCGCTGTGCCGGGCGGCACGTGTCAGTCCGGTGCGCCCGCACCTGCGCCCGCGCCGGCATCCGCACCTGCGCCGACGACGCCTGCCGGCACCAGCGTCACGGTCACCTCGGATTTCCTGAACGTGCGCAGCGGCCCCAGCCTGAACGACGCGATCCTGGGCCGGCTGCGGCGCGGCGACGTGGTGCAAGCGACGGCGCGCACGGCCGATGGTCGCTGGCTTCAGATCCTCTACAACAACCGCCCGGCGTTCGTCTTCGCCCAATACACCACCTTTGGAGGCGCGCCGGCTGCGCCCGCACCGGCTGCCCCTGCCCCGCGCCCCAGCGGCAACTGGACCTTCGAGTTGGGCGGCCACATGGGCAGCACCGCCGTGTTCAACCAGATGCGCGACATCGGCATGACCTGGGTGAAGTTCCAGACCCA
>DAOTYZ010000230.1:0-2669 GCA_034434555.1 Candidatus Roseilinea sp. | reverse complement strand
AAATCCCGCCCAACCAAAACACCGCGAAGTCACCCAACCTCCTGCCTCAGCGACCCCGCAGCGCTTCAGTCCGGCGCGCAGGGGCAGTTCGCGAACCGCCCCTGCTGCGCTGCGGCAGCCTGGCAATTGATGCATAGCATGCTCGCCAATCCCCCAAGCACTTATGGGTAATGCAATGCCCGCGTGCGGGGGAAAGAAAGGGGGCTGTCATGCTAGCGAAGCGAAGCATCTGAAATCCCGCCCAACCAAAACACCGCGAAGCCACCCCAACCTCCTGCCTCAGTGCCCCCGCAGCGCTTCAGTCCGGCGCGCGTTTAGATTCTTCGCTTCGCTAGTATGATGAAGGTAAGGCAGGGTTCCGGCGACCCCGCAGCGCTTCAGCCCTTGGTGACTTCGCGGAGCTTGGTCCGTTAGATGCCGCTCTGCGCCGCACGACAAGCTGGCATGGCGAGCGAGCGGCCCACGCCCCCAACGGTGAATGCACCCATACTTGGGCTAAAATGGATAGTGTAAGTTGAACACGTAAGGGCGTGCACAATGTTGCCGTGAGCAATCTCCGAATATGAAGGATGCTACCGTCCAACCGATCGGCGCACCGAGAGGCGGCCAGCCGGCGTTTGCCACCTTCGGCGAGCTGCTGCGTTACTTGCGCCGGCGGGCGCGCTTGACACAGCGCGAGCTAGGCATCGCTGTGGGCTACTCCGAAGCGCACATCGCGCGCCTGGAGAGCAATCAACGCACGCCGAATCCGGATGTCGTCCGCGCACAGTTCATCGAGGCTTTGCATCTGCAAGATGAACCAGAGATGGCCGATTTGATGATCCGATTAGCGGAGATGGCTTACAAGGCACGTCACGTCCCTGAACCTAAACCTATCGGCCTCTTGCATGATGGCCCACCGACCAACCTGCGCACACAACTGACCAGCTTTGTAGGGCGCGCGGCAGAGCTGGCCGAAGTGAAAGCGCTGCTCCACGAATTCCGCCTGCTGACGTTGACCGGTCCCGGGGGCGTCGGTAAGACGCGCCTGGCTGTTGAGGCAGCAGCACAAATGCAAGAGGTCTTCAAGGGCGGCGTATGGGTGATCCCCCTTGCGTTTGTTCGCGAGGAAAGCCAAGTGCCGGGCGCAGTCGGGACGATGATTGGCCTGCCGTCTTCGACCGAGCCGGTGACTGCTGAAGTGCTGTGTGAGGCACTGGCCGGCGAGGCTCCGGTGTTGATCGTGTTGGATACCTGTGAACACTTAATCAGCGCCTGTGCCGTGCTGGCGTTGCGCCTGGTGCAGATGTGCCCCAACGTCAGCGTCCTGGCCACCAGCCGTGAGCCGCTCAACGTGCCGGGCGAGGTCATCTGGCAGGTGCCGCCCATGCGCTGCGATGAGGCCATGCAGCTCTTCCTGGAGCGCGCGCGCGCCGTGCGCCCCGACTTTGCGCTGGATGAAGAAGAGCAAGCTCTGCTCGTCCAGATTTGTCAGCAACTAGACGGCCTGCCGCTGGCGATTGAGCTGGCTGCTGCGCGCTTGCGCGTGCTCTCGCTGGAGCAGATCGCGCAGCGCCTGGGCGATAGATTCAACTTGCTGACCGGCGGCAATCGGCTGGCGCCGCCCAAACAGCAAACGCTGCGCACAATGATTGATTGGAGCTACGACTTGCTCTCTGAGCCGGAGCGCATCTTGCTG
This sequence comes from Candidatus Roseilinea sp., assembly GCA_034434555.1. Classification (GTDB taxonomy): domain Bacteria; phylum Chloroflexota; class Anaerolineae; order J036; family Brachytrichaceae; genus JAAFGM01. The sequence continues at coordinate 991 of DAOTYZ010000230.1, read as the reverse complement.
CGCCGGCTTTCCATCTTCCCTGCTGATTGGACGCTTGAGCTGGCCGAAGCGATTTGTAGCTGGGAGGATGCGCCTGATCGAACCCATCAGGCCGATCATCACACCTCGTTGCGTCGCGAAGAGGTGCTGGACGTGCTCACCCACCTGGTCAATAAGTCGTTGGTGGTCGTGGACGATAGCAGTTCGCAGCCGCGCTATAGCTTGTCGAACACGATTCGGCAGTATGCGCACGAGAAGCTGATTGAGGCGGGCGAGTTCGACCAGATTTACGAGCGTTACCTGACTTACCTGCCCTTTGGCCAGACGGCACGGGAGACGCAAGCGCCAAAACGCGAGCGCAGCGCAGAAGCAGCAGGATCAGCGCTCCAGGATGCGCCAGCCGCTGGCTAATGCCTTGGCCCTTAGCGCAGCGTCGGGGGAGACAGCGACAGGTTGCCGGGCCAGGCTAAGCATAGGGATGTCGCCCTCTGTGTCGCCGTAAGCAGCAACAAGCGTGTTATCGCCCAACCAGGCGCGCACGCGAGCCGCTTTGGTCTGGCCGGTGGAGACCGGACCGTTCAGCCGGCCCGTGGCGCGCCCTTGCGCATCGAACGCCAGCGGCGTGCCGACTGCCTCTGCTCCAAGTCGCTCGGCAAACAGCTCAACGACGCGCTGATACGCGCCCGACGCAATCAACAGGCGCGCGCCCTGCGCTCGCCACGCTTCCAGCTCAGCAACGACGCTGGCCCGGCGCGCTTGCCAGAGCGCATCGGCGATATAGGCGCTGAGCGCTTCTACCTCAGCCGCCGGCAACCCGCGCATCACCCAGGTCATGTTCTTGAACCAAAGCTCGCGGTAGCGCTGTGCGTTGAACAGGCCGGCGCGGGCAGCAAGCACGCCCGGCAGATGGGTGTAGAAGAACAGCGCATACGCCAATCCGCGCCCGTGCGCTTTCACGAAGTCGCCGAACGCGCGCCAGCTCTCGCCGGTGGTCAACGTGCCTTCCAAGTCA
>DAOTYZ010000229.1:0-21390 GCA_034434555.1 Candidatus Roseilinea sp. | reverse complement strand
GGGGCTGTCATGTTGAGCGTCATTCGCGCAGCCTTTCATTCCGAATTGGAACACTCCCCCTGCGACGGGTCAAGCTTATAATACGAAGACAGCACATGAGATCCCCAGGCGGAGAGAGCGAGCGCGGCAGCGTCATTGACTTTGCCCTAATTGTGATCCTTTTCTCAATTGTGTTGATCACCATCGCGGTGCTGCTGGGGCCGGCCATCACTGACTTTTTCAGCCGGCTGGTCGTGCGTTAAGTTGCCCTGCGCGCCGATTGCGTTTACCATCTCTCTATGTCGCACAGCGCAACCATTGATCTAGCTAGGCGCACCTTCAACGCCCTGCTAGATTTGTTCTATCCTCCCTGCTGTGGCGGCTGTGGCCGGGCCGGCTATGGCTGGTGGTGCAATGATTGCGACGCGCGCGCGCCCTGGCTAGAAGGCGAGGCGCGCATGTCCACTCAGCCGCTCGGTGAGGTCTGGCCCGACCTGGAGGTGCTCTCAGCAGCCAGATTTGACTCCCCACTGCGCGAGGCGGTTCACTGCTTTAAATACGATGGCCAACCCCAGTTGGCCACTGTCTTCGGCGCGCGGATGGGAGCGCTATGGGTACACCACGGCCAGCCGGTTGACGTGATCGTGCCTGTGCCGTTACACCCATCTCGGTTGCGCGAGCGCGGCTTCAATCAGAGCGCGCTGCTGGCGCGCGAGGTGAGCGCAGTTGCCGGCGTCCCCGTGTGTGCTCAAGCGCTGCGTCGCGCTCGCGCTACCCAGCAGCAGGCCCACCTAGATGGCCGAGAAGCGCGGCTTGCGAATGTGCGCGGTGCGTTCGTTGCAACACAGGCACTGGACAACAAAGCAGTGCTGTTGGTGGACGACGTGTTCACCACAGGCGCGACGCTCATGACGTGCGCGATTGCCTTGTATCAAGCTGGCGCGAGCCGGGTCACCGCGATCACGCTGGCTCGTGCCTAAACTTCAATCATCGTTGCTGAAGGAGAAACCATGCAAATCTCAATTTTGGGTCACAGCATGAACGTCAGCCAACGGCTGGATAAATATGTGCGCGGCAAGGCGGAGCGGCTACAGCGTTACTTGCCCGGCATCGAGGAGGTGCGCGTGGAGTTCACGCGACAGAGCACCAAACGCGATGTGCCCAAGTGCGTCGAACTCACTGTGCGCCGACGGCACACCCTGTTGCGGGTGGAGGAACAAAACGCCGACCCGCTGGTTGCCTTTGACCTGGCGCTGGAGAAGATGTATCACCGCATCGCTCGCTACAAGGGCCGGCGAATAGACCGCAAGCGCAGCAGTGTGCCGGCGATCGAGGATGCCGAGCTACTGGCAGCCGAATCATTGCCGATCGCAGAGGCAGAGGCCGTCCTGCCGGCGCCCAAGCTGGTGCGCATCAAGACCTTTCAAATCGTGCCCATGAGCATCGAAGAAGCGATTGAGCAGATGGAGCTGCTGGGCCACGATTTCTTTGTCTTCGTCCACGCCGATGACGACCGAGTGAAGGTGGTGTATCGGCGCAAAGACGGCAACTACGGCCTGCTCCAGCCAGAGAAGTAGCGCACAGCAGCGCTCACAACAGGTGGTCCTGGATGCTGCGGATCTGCTCGGCAGCCCGCTGTTGAATCTCGCGGATTTGCTGGGCGGTTTGATCCTGAATGGCCTTGACCTGCTGGCTGGCACGCTCTTGAATGTCGCGGATTTGCTGGGCGGCGCGCTCCTGGATGAGCTGAATTTGCTGAAGGGCGTGTTCTTGCACGTCGCGAATGCGCTGCGTAAGGCGCTCGACGCGCTCACGTGGTCGTCCGTCAGCCAAGCCGGCGCCGTTATACGCGACGGACAGGTAGCCATCCACGCTGCCATTTCGCCTGCGTGGGCGTTGCCGGTCATACTCGGCGCGCTTGTATGGGTCGGAGAGCACAGCGTAGGCTTCGTTAAGCGCCTGCATCTGGCGCGTGGCATTTGGTGAAGGGTTGCGATCGGGGTGATACTTGGCCGCCAGCGCCTTATAGGCAGCGGCGATGACCGCGCTCTCCGCCATCTCGTCCACCTGCATAATCGCGTAGTAGTCTTTATCGTGCGCAGTCATAATCACCTGGCCAGATTGTACTGTGGGGTGTGAGGAGCTGATGGGTGGGGAGTGAACCAATCAGAAGAGGTTTAATTCCTAGAAGACCAGTCAACCATCTGGGTGTCGTTCTGCGGCAGCTAGAGAAGCAAGGCAGGGCTAAATCGCAGCGGCTCGCTCATGCAAGCGATCCCCACGCCCGAACGTACGCGCCAAAAGGCTGTGCAGATGCTTGTTTAGCGGTTGCGCGCATGTTACGGTGAGTCAGTTCGCTGCTGGCGAGACAAGTATGTCGCCTCGTGAGCAGCCCATGCCTGCCACCTCGGAGGTAACCGAGTTGGACGAGTGGTGCGGGGTCAAAAAAACAGACATTACTTGATTCACGCGAAACAGGATGGGTTGGGCCTTAGTGACCGAGCGCCATTCAAAAGCTGGTTGACCGATGCTGATAGTGAGGCAGACATTTTTGACTCGTTTGCATTGCCCCGTCGCGAAGGCAGCCATATATTGATTCGTGCGACGCATAATCGCCGGGTCGAGACGGCAGGCCACCTGTGGGATGCGATGCGACAAAAGCCAGTGGCTGGTCAATACACGATGGAATTGCGACGGAAGGAAGATGTGCCAGCACGACAGGCACGCATGAGCGTAACGATTCAGCTGCCCAAGCCGCGCTTGAAAGAGCCGGGACTCCAGCCATTGCAACTGCAGATGATTTTGGCTGAGGAAGACAGCCCACCTACAGGGCATGCGCTGGTTGCTGGTTACAAGCTTGCCCGTGTCAAGCTTGGAAAACGCTGTTTGCATTGGTCTTGGCTGATAGAACGCTTTCACTTTGTGCTCAAGCGTGGCTGCCGATTTACAACTGGAGAACGCTGAGTGCCTGAAACGTGCACTTGGTATCGTTGCCTGGCGTTTGTTGTGGCTGACCTACGAAGCGCGTCGCCGACCAGAGCAACCATGCAGCGAAGTGCTAGAAACGCATGAATGGCATACTGCTTCTATCATCGCACGCCCCATCCTCCGCCTCGTCCTCCTACCCTGCATTGCACTGGACTGCACGTTTAGGTGGCTTCCTGCGCAGACGGCGAATTCGGTGTCAAGACTATCTGGCTAGGATTTCGCCGCCTTGCTGACATCGCGGCAGCCTGGCAATTGATGCACGGCATGCTCGGCAATCCCCTAAGCACTTATGGGTAATGCTAAGCAGGAAGCAGGGGGGACACTTCCTCCCCGTTTACGGGGAGAAGCTGGCCGGGAAGCTGCTCAACATCACTCACACCAGCCTAGTTGTTGTTTCCCGCATGCGGCGGAAAGAAAGGGGGCTGTCATGCTGAGCGAAGCGAAGCATCTAAAATCCCGCCCAACCAAAACACCGCGAAGCCACCCAAACCTCCTGCCTCAGTGCCCGCGCAGCGCTTCAGTCCGGCACGCGCAGGGGCGGTTTGCGAACCGCCTCTGCTGCGCTGCGGCAGCCTGGCAATTGATGCATAGCATGCTCGCCAATCCCCCAAGCACTTAGCTAAGCTCTATTCGGCACCCCTGCCGCCGTTACAATTCCGCCTCTGCATGGCCAACTCGATTGCGCTGCTGAGCTGGCGGATCGTGCAGGGCGTGAGGCCGCAACCAGGCGAGCTGGTGCAAGTCATTGACCGGGCGGGCCGTGACGACCTGTTGCGCAGCGTGGCGCTCGACCTGGAGCTGGCCGGCGCGACGCCCCTGGTGGAGCTGGCCTCGCCCGACCACATCGCTGCGCTGCTGCGGGCCGGCGACCGTCATTACCTCTCTCGTTACGACCACCATCGGCGCGCCTGGATCGAGCGCGTTGATCGGGTGGTTGCGCTACAGTCAGCCGAGCCAGACCTGGCTGGCGTGGACGACGAGGCGCTGGCGCTATGGGCAGCGGCACAAGATCGCCTGACGGCGGCTGAGGACGCCCGTCGGCTGCCCAGCCTATCGGTCGCGGTGCCTACGCCCGCGTGCGCCGCGCAGTTGGGCATGACGTTCGAGGCGCTGGAGGAGATGATATTCGAGGCGGCCATGGTGTCACTGCTCGACCTTCAGGACGACATGCTGCGCATCCAGCAACGTCTGGAGCAGACCGATGCCTTCATCATCCGCAGCGGCAGCGCGTGCGAGCTGCGAGTCGTGCGCGGGGCGCGCCCACTGCTGTGGGACGACGGATACATTGACGAGGCCGACCAGGCGCGCGGTGCGCTTCTCTCCGGCCTGCCGGCGGGGCTGGTTTACTTCACCGTGCTGGAGGACCAGGCCGAAGGCAGCCTATACCTGCCGCTGGCCGGCGAAGCGCGCGACGTGGTGTTGCATTTTGAACGTGGGCGCATTGTCCACATTGAGGCAGCCGAAGGAGCAGCGGCGCTGGCCGATTTCCTAGATGCCCATGGCGACGGCGCGCACCGGATCGGCCATCTCGGGATCGGCGCCAACCGCGCGCTGCGCCAGCCGATCGGTTGGCCGATGGTGGACGAGCGTGTGCATGGGATGTTGTTCATCGCGCTCGGCGAAAATCGCTTCCTCGGCGGCCAGAACGCCGCAGCGCTGAACGAGGCGTTCCTCGTGCCTGGGGTGAGCATCGAAGCATGAGGGATGGACGCGCATTCACCACACACTTAGGGTTAACGGCGTGAACGTGGCGTTGGTGCACGATTGGCTGAACCAGTTGGGCGGGGCGGAGGACGTGCTCAGCGTGCTGCACCAGATATACCCGCGTGCCCCGATCTTCACCAGCATCTACGCGCGCCAGCGGATGCCGGCAGCTTGGCGCGCGTGGGATATCCGCTCGACGTGGATGGATCGCCTGCCGGCAGTGCACCGCTACCATCAGCCCTACATGCCGGTCTTCGCCTGGGTGTGGGCGCACTATCGCATCCCGGCAGACTACGATGTGATCCTCAGCAATAAAAGCGCGTTTTGCATCGGGGCGCGCGGCGTGCGCCCCGATGTCCGCCACATTTGTTACTGCCTCACCCCGACGCGCTTTACCTACGACTTCGACACCTACGCCCAGCGTGAGCGCATCCCGCCCGGCGCGTCGGCCATCCTGCGCGCGCTGAACGCCTACCTTCGGCGCTGGGAGGCCCAAGCAGCCCAGCGGGTGGATCAATTCATCGCCATCTCGCGCGAAGTGCAACAGCGCATCCGCAAGCATTACGGGCGGGACTCGATCATCATTTATCCGCCGGTGGCGATGCCGGCCAATCCGCCGCTGGGGCGAGACGAGGGGTTTTATTTGATCGTCTCGCGCCTGTTGCCCTATAAGCGCGTGGACTTGGCGATTGAAGCGTTCGGGCGACTGGGGCTGCCGTTGATGATTGCCGGCGACGGCCGCGACCGCCCGCGCCTGGCGCGCATGGCCGCCGACCTGCCGCGCCGGAACGTCCACCTGCTGGGTCGGGTGGATGATCACACGCTCCACGAGCTGCTGGCCGGCTGCCGGGCGTTCATCTTCCCCGGCGCGGAGGACTTCGGCATCGCGCCGGTCCGCGCGATGGCCTACGGCAAGCCGGTGATCGCCTACGCCGCCGGCGGCGCGCTCGACACGGTGATCGACGGCGTGACCGGCGCGCTCTTTCGACCGCAAACCGCCGAGGCGCTGGCCGAGGCCGTGGTAGAGAGTTCTAGGGTAACATTCTCCCCTGAGATCATCCGTCGCCATGCTGAGCAGTTCAGCCCAGAGCGGTTTACGGCTGCATTGATGGCGGCGGTCAGTGGTTAGCGAAGCGTTCTGCTTATGGAAGCATATTGCGTCAAGTGCCGCGGGAAACACACCCTCCTTGATCCCAAGCCGGTCTTTCTGGCCAATGGCACGCCGGCGACGCAGGGCACGTGCTCGAACTGCGGTTACGACAAAGTCTATAAGATAGGTCGCACGCCGGCCCACGAGGGGTTGACCCCACCGGAGCCGGCGGCGCGCGCCACTACATCAAGCGCGCCGCGCACCAAGAAGAAAGGCGATGCCGCGCCCGGGGGCAACGGCTCGGCAAACGGGATGCCCCTGGTGATCGTCGAATCGCCGGCCAAGGCGCGCACGATTGGCAAGTTCCTGGGCCGCCAGTATGTCGTTCGCGCCTCGATCGGTCATGTGCGCGACCTGCCCAAGAACCGGTTAGGGGTGGATATTGGCCACGATTTCGCGCCAACTTATGTTATCCCCACCGAGAAGAAGGCGGTGGTCAAAGAGCTGAAGCAGTATGCCAAGAACGCTACCGCGATCTGGCTGGCCACCGACCCCGACCGCGAGGGCGAGGCGATCTCATGGCACTTATTGCACGTGTTGCAGCCGGAGATCGCCGGCAAGCCGGTGCGCCGCGTCGAGTTCCACGAGATCACGCAGGAGGCGATTGATCATGCCTTTGCCCACCCGCGCAGCATCAACGAGAACGCGGTCAACGCCCAGCAAGCTCGGCGCATCCTCGACCGACTGGTGGGCTATAAGCTCAGCCCGCTGCTCAGCGACAAGCTCAGCCGGCGCGGCCTGAGCGCCGGTCGGGTGCAGTCGGTCGCGCTGCGCCTGGTGGTCGAGCGCGAGCGCGAGATCCAAGCCTTTGTGCCCGTCGAGTACTGGACGATCGAAGCCGAGCTTGCCAAGCAAGCGGAGGCAGCCGCCGGCCCGCGCACGTTCATCGCCCGTTTGTTCAAGCTCTATGGCCGCGATCCCGACCTGAAGAGCGAGGCCGATGCGCAGCGCGTGGTGACAGCGCTGGAGGGCGCGGCATACCGCGTGGTAAAGGTAGATCGCAAAGATCGGACGCGCCGGCCGGCTGCGCCGTTCACCACCAGCACGATGCAACAAGAGGCCAGCCGCAAGTTGGGCTTTAACGCACGGCGCACGATGGCCGTCGCGCAGCAGCTCTACGAAGGCGTGGACGTGGGGGAAGGCCCCGTCGGCCTCATCACCTACATGCGCACCGACTCGGTGAACGTGGCCGAGAGCGCACAGCGCGAAGCGCGACAGTTCATCGCCAAACAGTTTGGGCCGGAGTTCCTGCCCGATGCGCCGCCTAAGTACGCCTCGCGGGCCAAGAACGCGCAGGAGGCGCACGAGGCGATCCGCCCCACCTCGGTCTTTCGCACTCCAGAGGCGCTTAAGCAGTATTTGGACCGAGACCAGCTCCGCCTCTACGACCTCATCTGGAAGCGCTTTATCGCCAGCCAGATGGCCAACGCCATCTTCGATGCGACGACGGTGGACATCGAGGCAATGCCCCGGTCAGCCGATGGCCAGGCTGGCGCGATGGTGCCCGTTGATGATGCGCCGCTGATCCCCGGCTACTGGCTGCGTGCGACGGGGTCAATCATTAAGTTTGCCGGCTTCCTGAAGGTGTATGAGGAGGGCCATGACGAGGGCGACCGACCGGAGGAGGACGAAGAGGGCCGCGGCCGCCGGCTGCCGCCCCTGACGGCCGATGAGCCGCTGGACTTGGTGCGCCTGATCCCGGAGCAACACTTCACGCAGCCGCCGCCGCGCTACACCGAGGCCAGCCTGGTGAAGGCGCTGGAGGAATACGGCATCGGCCGGCCCAGCACCTACGCGCAGATCATGACCACGATCCAAGCGCGCAATTACGTGCGCCGCGAGGGCAAGCAACTGGTGCCCACCGAGCTGGGCTTCTTGGCCAACGACCTGCTGGTGGCCCACTTCCCGCGTTACATTGACGTGGGCTTTACGGCGCGCGTGGAGGAAGAGCTGGACGAGATCGAGACTGGCGCGCGCGCGTGGCAGCCTGTGCTCCGCGCTTTCTACGAACCGTTTATTCAGTCGGTGACCCAGGCTGCCGAGCACATCCCGAAGCGCGAGCGGGTCGTGCAATACACCGGCGAGAAATGTCCGGCCTGTGAAGATGGCATGTTGGTGTATCGCGAGGGCCGCTTTGGCCGGTTCATCGCCTGTTCCAACTTTCCCAAGTGCAAGTACACCGCGCCCATCCCGCTGCCCGGCGTACGCTGCCCAAAGTGCGGCGGACCGCTGGTGGAGCGGCGCACGCGCAAGGGCCGGCAGCGCGTCTTCTACGGCTGTGCCAATTACCCACAGTGCGACTTCACCACCTGGAACAGACCCTTGCCGATCCAGGGTCCAGAGGGATGCAAAGGGCTGGTGGTGGAGATCGGCAAAGGCAAGGCGAAGTGCCTGGGCAACGACATGGTCTTCGACATTCCTGAGGAAATGACCTCGGAGTTGCCCGCTGCTTGACGCGCGGGACGGCCTGTGTTTAACTGCGCCAATGCTTGCTGATACAGTCCTGCAGCGCGACCTGGACGAGTTCCTCAACGTGCCGGCGTTCAAAGGCAGTGTGCTGGTGCGCCCTTCGTCGGCCCGCCGATTGATCTACGCCGCTGCGCTCCTCGGCGGGGCGCTGCTGGCGATCACCGGACTGGCCAACGTCGTCGGCGTCTTCAGTCGGGCAGGCACATCCGAGGGGGACACGGCGACGCTCGGCGCAGGCTTGCTCATGGTCCTCGTGGGGCTGGTGCTTGTATGGCGGTTTGCCACGCCGCTGGCGTTTGCCGTGGTGGTGACCGAGGACGGGTTGAGTTGGCGCAGCGTACTTGGCTGGCATAGCCTGGGCTGGGAGGAGATAGATTTCGTGCTGGTCGAGCCGCATAGCCGGCTGGGCGCGCGCCAGGTGCACGTCGGCGCCGGCAAACGCATCGTGCACTATGGTTGGTTCGACCCAACCGACTGGTACACCACCGGCCCGCTTGAGTCGCTGCCGGCTGACGAGGCCAAGGCGCTGACCCACACGATTGTGTCTCGCGCGCGACTCAAGCGCCGCGAGTCAGGCACTTGGGTGAACGACCGGCGCGATCAGCCTGTGGAGGTGTCCTCTGGCAGGCTGAAGTGGTAGGCCGCGGGCATGGGTGAATCGCTGGCAACCCAGCGCGCGTTGGTCGAGCAGTTGCTGACGCCTGCGCCGTCCGACGCAGTGAGTTGGCACTTTGCCCTGGAGCATGACACACAGCGCACGCGCTTGCATGTGTTGACCGATTCAAGCGGCCGTCCCTTGGCCTTCGTTGCGATCTGCCAAACCGGCTTGGATTTATTTCGGCCCTTCGTGGTGATGCGAGGCAGGGACGAGTCCGCCTTGCGCGAGGCGCTGCGCACGGCGCTCACGCCAGGCCGAAGCTATCTGTTCAGCGCTCTGCCCTCTGATCGCCCCACCCTGACCGCGTTGTGCGACCTGGAAAGCGAACAGGTGAATGCCATCTACACCTTGCGCGCAGCAGACTTTCAACCGGTCGTCAACGTCTTGGTCCAGACCAGCCGCACACCGGATGGCATGTTGCGCGCCGTGATCCGAGCGCGCGATGGCGCGACCGTCGCCGAGGCGGGCACGAGCTGGATCTCATCGCGCTACGCCGAGGTCTTCGTGCGGGTGGTCGAAGCCGCCCGCGGTCGCGGGCTGGGCAAGTCGGTCGTCAGCGCGGTTTGCGCGCAGCTCCTGGAATCCGGGCGCACGCCGCTGTACATCGTCTCTCCGGACAACCAGCCCTCGGTTGGCCTGGCTGTGCGGCTTGGCTTTCGCGAGACGGGCGCGCACGAGCTGAGCGGCGTGTTGCGTTTGAAGCCGGCGCAGGCTTAACTCATCGTCATTCGAGAGAGCGGATCGGCGTGCGATTCATTATCATTAGGCCGAATCTCGAGACTAACCCAGTTGAGCAACAACCATGTCGAAGCGAAAGGAGCTAGAAGCGCGCAGGCGCGAACAGCAGCGCAAGCAGAACATTCAGATCGCCATCACCATCGCGGTGATCGCCGTCGTCGTGATCGGCGGGGCGCTGATCCTGAGCACGATCGCCAATCAGGAGCAGCAGCGGCTGGCGAGCACGCTGCCGCCGGTGAAAGCGGCCAGCAAAGAAGCGCCGCCCAACGCTGAGCCGTTCGGCACGGCCTGGGGGCCGCCGGATGCGCCGATCAAAGTTGAAGAATACCTGGACTACCAATGTCCGGCGTGTGGGGTCTATGGGCGGGATTTTGAGCCGGCCGTGATCGCAGCTTTCGCCCCAACCGGAAAGGTGCGCTACGAGGTAAAGTTCCTGCCCTTTATCGAGGATCGGGTGAACGGCCGCGAGTCCCGCGACGCGGCCCAGGCTGCCTTGTGCGCCGCCGAGCAGGATAAGTTCTGGCAGATGCACGCCACGATCCTGGCCAACCAGTTGATCACCGGTCGCGAGAACGTCGGCAATTACAGCAAAGCGCGCCTGAAGGAAATGGCCGCCACGATTCAAGGCTTGGACGTCGCAGCCTTCGGCGCCTGCCTGGATGCCAACAAGCATGAACAGCGCGTGCTGGAGAGCCGGCGCGAGGCCGAAGCCCGCCGGATCAACCAGACGCCGACTTTTGTCGTCAACGGCCAGCCCTTCCCGGGCGCGCGCAGCGTCGCGGAGTTCCGCCAGATCTTCGCGCAGGTGGCCCCCAACGTCACGTTTGACCAGTGAGCTGAGCGGCTTTTGCCCCTTCCTCATCTCAATCCCCCATGACCACTCCTTATCAACTGCCCACAGGCCGCACGCCGCGACCGGCGCGCTGGGCCGATGTGCCCGATGAACAGTGGGACGATTGGCGCTGGCAACTGGCGCATCGCCTCAATTCCGCGGATGAGCTGGCGCAGCTCATCCGCCTCACCGAAGAAGAGCTGGCCGGCCTGAACGCGCCCAATAAGTTCCGCGTGGACATCACGCCCTACTTCGCTTCATTAATTGACCCGGATGATCCGAGCTGCCCAGTGCGCTTGCAGGTGATCCCGCGCGCGCGCGAGCTGGAGGCCTTCGAGAACATGATGACGGACTCGCTGGCCGAGGACGCCCATTCGCCGGTGCCCGGCCTGGTGCATCGTTATCCCGATCGCGTCCTGATGCTGGTGACGACGCAGTGCGCATCCTACTGTCGCTACTGCACGCGCAGCCGAATCGTCGGCGATCCGCACGCGACGTTCAGCCGTCATCACCACAACTTGCAGATCGCCTATCTGCGCAGGACGCCGCAGGTGCGCGACGTGTTGCTGAGCGGGGGCGACCCGCTGATCCTGCCGCAGAAGGTGCTGGAGGACCTCTTGCGCCGGCTGCGCGAGATCCCGCACATCGAGATCATCCGGATCGGCACGCGCGTGCCGGTCTTCCTGCCTCAGCGCATCACCGATGAGTTCGTGGCCATGCTGCGGCAGTTTCATCCGCTGTGGATGAACATCCATGTCAACCATCCTAAGGAGATCACCCCCGAATTGGTGCGCGCGTGCGCCAAGCTGGCCGATGCCGGCATCCCGCTGGGCAACCAGAGCGTGCTGTTGGCCGGCGTGAACGATCACCCCGATACCATCAGGAAGCTCTGCCACGAGCTGGTGAAGATGCGCGTGCGCCCCTATTACTTGTATCAGTGTGATCTGGTGGCCGGCAGCGGCCACTTCCGCACCACCATCGCCGCCGGCCTGGAGATCATGGAGGCCCTGCGCGGCCACACCAGCGGCTACGCAATCCCGACCTACGCCGTGGACTTGCCCGGCGGCGGCGGCAAGGTGCCGGTGACGCCGAACTACCTGATTAGCCAGGCGCCTGGCCGGGTGGTCTTTCGCAACTTCGAGGGCTACATCACCACCTACACCGAGCCGACCGACTACCAGCGCCCCAAGCGCACGCGCTGGACTGCTGAGCCGCGCCCAGAGCCGGGCCAACGGGGGATAGCCGGCCTGCTGGCAGGCGAGGGCATGGCGATCCAGCCGGCTGGCTGGGAGACGCGCCATCACGACCAACCCAGCGCTGCGCCAGATGAAAATCTGGAGATGGACGCTCTGGCAGCCTTGCTGAATCGGCCCGACGTTCAGGTGGCCGACGGAGGCGATGCGCCGACCTGGATGAAGATACACTAGCGCTGCTATGCCTGCTTACGTGATCGCTGACATCGAGGTGCTCGATCCGGTCGCCTACGAGGAATACAAGCGCCTGGCCAGCCCGACGCCCGCGCAGTTCGGCGGGCGCTACATCGTGCGCGGCGCGCCGGTGCAGGTCGTCGAGGGCACCTGGTCGCCCAAACGGTTGGTCATCCTGGAGTTCCCGAGCCTTGAGCAAGCCAAAGCGTGGTATGAGTCTGAAGCTTATGGCCAGGCCAAGGCGATTCGCCACCAGGCCGCGCGCTCGAACTTCATCTTTGTTGAGGGTGTGTCGCCGACCTAATGGCCCGTCTGATACTGGTGGCGCTCGTGACCGCCGCGCTTTGCGTTGCACCGGCGACGGCTCAGCCGGCGATGCCTTTCCGCGTCGGTCAGCACGGCTACACGTTTGAAGGGCGCTTGCCGAACGGCCGGCCTGTGCGGCTGAACTATTTGCTCTTTTTGCCCGTTACCTACGGCCAAGATCCGACGGCGAAGTGGCCATTGCTGGTGTTCCTTCATGGTTCACGCGAGGTGGGCAGCGACCTCAATCGCCTCAGGCGATCCATCCTGCCACAAATCGTCGAGGCCAGCCCGGACTTTCCGTTCATCGTGCTCTCCCCGCAATCCCCCAGCCAGCAATACGGCTGGTATCCCAGCCTCGACGCGATCCGCATGCTGCTTGACCGGTTGCAGGTTGAGCTGGCTGTTGACCCGGATCGCGTTTATCTCACCGGCCTGAGCATGGGTGGATACGGCGCGTGGGCGCTGGCCATGCGCGATCCTGATCGTTTCGCGGCCATTGTGCCGGTGGTGGGTGGTTACTTTTACAACCCTCGGCAGCTTTGCGCGCTCAGCCACAAGCCGATCTGGATCTTTGCTGCCCGTCGCGATCGCAATGTGCCGTTGCGCGAGAGCGAGCGTGTGGCGCGCGCCCTGCGCGCCTGCGGCGGTCAGCCGCGCTATACCGTGTTCGAGGAGGCCGACCACGATCAGGGCTGGCGGCTGGCCTACACCACGACCGAGCTGTTCGACTGGCTGCTCCAACAGAGCCGCTCAGCCGGCGGAGCAATGGAAAGCAGGAAAGACGAGTAGGGCGCATCAGCGCCCTGCCGCCTGCTTGCGCTGCGAAGCATCCGCCGGGCCAGAGCCGCGCAGCCTCAGTGAACCCGCAGCGATTTGGACAGGCGCGAGCTGAGGTTCTTCGCCGGCACTCAGAATGACAGGGCGGGGGCTGCCTGCGCTACGCCGCAGCGCTTCTTGGCGAGCAGCATCGTTGCCCCTGCCCGTGAACGCGGGTGCGTTCACCAATGGGGGCAACCTAGAAGCGCGGCGCTCTATGTGGAAACCTTCCCCCGCGTGCGGGGGAAAAGAAGGGGGCATTGCCCCAAGCCGTGAATGCACCCGTGAACGCACCCGCGCCGTAAGCGGGATATACTCTCATTGCCGTTGGCGAATCGAATCGCGCGCGGCGGCGGAGCAGCGATGACCCACAGCAAAAACGGCCTCCACGACCTTGGCCTCCGAGGCGTTCAACAAACGTGGAACCCTTCGCCGGCGCGCACGATCGAGCTGGCCATCTGCCGAGGCGAAGGCAAATTAACCGCCGGCGGCGCCTTTCTGGCCATCACTGCCCCTTTCACCGGGCGCTCGCCGCAGGACAAGTTCATCGTGCGCGAGCCGCTCAGCGAGGACAAGGTCTGGTGGGGCAAGGTCAACCAACCGCTTGAAGCGGAGGGGTTCGAGCGCTTGGTCCAGGATGTCAAAGCGCACCTCAACACCAGAGAGTTATTCATCCGCGATGTATACGCCGGCGCGGATCCGGCGCATCGCCTGAACGTGCGGCTGATCTCGGAGAGCGCTTGGCACACGCTGTTCGCCCACAACCAGTTCATCCGGCCCTATCCGGCAGAGCTGGCCGACTTCGCGCCCAGCCTGACCATCTTGCACGCGCCGGGGTTTCATCCTGATCCGGAGCGGCACGGGACGCGCGCGCCGGCCTCCGGGCCGAGCGCGGTGATCGCCCTGCACCTCAGCCAGCGCCTGGTGGTGATCGCCGGCACGGGCTACGCCGGCGAGATCAAGAAGAGCGTGTTCACGGTGATGAACTACCTGCTGCCCTTGCAAGGCGTCTTCCCCATGCACTGCGCAGCGAACGTCGGGCCAGCGGGCGATACCGCGTTGTTCTTCGGCCTCAGCGGCACCGGCAAGACCACGCTCTCTGCCGATCATCGCCGCGCCCTGGTGGGCGACGATGAGCACGGCTGGGGCGAGGGCAGCATCTTCAACTTTGAGGGCGGCTGCTACGCCAAGGTGATCCGCCTCTCGCCAGAGGCTGAGCCGGAGATCTACGCCACGCTGAGCCAATTCGGCACCGTGCTGGAGAACGTGGTGATGGACCCAGATACTCGCCAGCTTGACCTGGACAGCGAGGCGATCACCGAGAACACCCGCGCCGCTTATCCGATTCATTTCATCCCCAACGCCATCAGCACGGGCATCGCCGGCCACCCGCGCAACATCTTCTTCCTCACTGCCGATGCCTTCGGCGTGTTGCCGCCGATCAGCCGGCTCACGCTGGAGCAGGCGATCTACTACTTCCTCACCGGCTACACGGCCAAGCTGGCCGGCACGGAGCGCGGGGTCAGCGAACCGCAGGCCACCTTCAGCGCCTGCTTCGGCGCGCCGTTCATGGTGCACTTTCCGACGGTCTATGCGGAGATGCTCGCCGAGCGCCTGAGACGGCATCGGTGCACCGTTTGGCTGATCAACACCGGCTGGAGCGGCGGGCCGTATGGGGTTGGGCAGCGCATCAAGATCGCCTACACCCGCGCGATGGTGACGGCAGCCCTGGATGGCTCGTTGAGCGGCGTGCCCTTTCATCCCGATCCGGTGTTCGGCGTATATGTGCCGGAGCGCTGCCCAGGCGTGCCGGCGGAGGTGCTTCGCCCGCGCGAGACATGGGCGGATCCGGCCGACTATGACCTTAAGGCGCGCGCGCTGGCCGCCAAGTTCGAGGAGAACTTTAAGCAGTTCGCCCCCCATGTTGGCCGCGCGATTCGCGCGCAGGGCTAACGCCGAGGCGCGCCGCGCGGCAAGTGAACGCAGAGCGAGCACGGCGTCATTCATAGACACGGGCAAAACGGTAGGCGAAGGCGTGCTGTCCCCTACTCTCTTATAGGTCTGCCTTCGCCGGCAGCACGGCTTAGTGGAAGGTCGCCCCGCTTGGTGAAAGCATCCTAATCAGGCAAGCCTAAGCATGCTGCCTTACAATACCAGCACATCGTGCAGCCATCGGCTTCGTTACCCGCTCATTCTGCGATCAGTGAGTTCTCCGTCGAGCGCGCTTGGCGTTCAGATCAACGCAGCCCGGTTCGCTGGCTGTTCTCGCACATCTGGCGCTATAAGATCTACATCTTGGGCATCCTGATCGGTGCGCTGGGCAACGCCGGCGGCGCGGCGATCATGCCGGTGCTCGTAGGACAGGCTTTCAACGCGGTGATCGCGCAGCCGCCCGCGTTCGCAGCGCTGGGGCAGATCGCAATATTGATCGTCCTCTCTCAGGTCGTTCGCGCCATCCTCCAGTTAGGGCGCAACTTCTCCTCAGAGATCATCGGCCAGCGCCTGGAGCGCGACGCGCGCGACGAGCTATACACCAGCCTGATCGGCAAGAGCATGGCCTTTCACGACCGCCAGTCCATCGGCGAGATCATGGCCCGCGCCACTAACGACGTGCGCGAGATCAACCTCCTGATGAACCCCGGCGTGAACCTGGTGGTTGGGTCGGGGGCGTTCTTGATCTTCCCGTTGATCGTCGGGCCGCGCATCCATCCCCAGCTTGCGATCGTGCCGGCGTTGCACCTGGTCGCATACGCGGTGAGCGTAGCCTACTACTTGCGCAAGCTCAACCCTGCTGCAGAGCAGGTGCGGCGCGCCTTTGGCCAGATGAACGCGACGCTGGCCGAGTCCATCGAGGGCGTCGAGACGGTGAAGGCCGCAGCGCAGGAGGACCGCGAAGCCGCGCGCTTTCAACGCACGGTCAGCGCCTGGCGCGCTGCGTTTGTCCGACAAGGAGACATAGAGTCGCTTTACCTGCCCTCGCTCGTGCTCGGCGTGACGATGGCCTTGGGCTTATTACACAGCCTGCTGCTCTATCAAGCAGGGACGATCACGCTGGGCGACGTCGTGGCCTACAACGGGGTGCTGATGTTCCTACAGTTCCCGACGTTCGCCACCCAGTTCGCCTATCCGCAGGTCGCCTCCGGCATCGCCAGCGCCCGGCGCATCCTGGAGCTGATGAACGCGCCCACGCTGCTGGACGAGAACAAGGGCGGTTACGCTGCGCCGATCCGAGGTGAGGTGGTCTTCGAGAACGTCACCTTCAGTTATCACAAAGGCGAACAGCCGGCCCTGCGCAACATCTCGCTGCGCGTCAAGCCCGGCCAGACCGTGGCGATCGTCGGGCAAACCGGCGCGGGCAAGACCACCCTCACCAAGCTGATCAACCGCATCTACGACGTGGACGCCGGCAGCGTGCGTGTGGACGGCGTGGACGTGCGCGATTGGGATCTCAACGCGCTGCGCCGGCAGATCGCGACCATCGAACAGGATGTCTTTCTCTTCTCGCGCACCATCGCCGAGAACATCAAGTTCGGCTGCCCCGATGCGACCCAGGAAGAGATCGAGGCGGCAGCCAAGGCCGCGCAGGCCCATGAACTCATCACCGCCTTCAAGGATGGCTACAACACGATCGTCGGCGAGCGCGGCGTGACGCTCTCCGGCGGCCAGCGCCAGCGCATCGCCATCGCGCGCGCCTTCCTGGCTGACCCGCGCATCTTGATCTTGGACGATTCCACCAGCGCCATAGACAGCGCCACCGAGGATTTGATCCAACAGGCGATGTTCCGCGTGGCGCGCGGCCGCACAACTTTCCTCATCACCCACCGCCTCTCGCAGATCCGCTGGGCCGACCTGATCGTGGTGCTCAAACAGGGGCAGATCGTGGCGTGCGGTTCGCACGAGGAATTATTGCGTCAATCGCCGGACTATCGGGCGATCTTCGCGCCCGAGGAGCGGCGGCGCAAGCCGGCAATTGCTTTAGAAAATGGCCAACCGCCCACCAATTAGGAGCGCGCGATGTTCATGGGGTTAGCCGCCGAGAAGTACGACCGCCACTATAGCGACCGGCAACTGGTGCGCCGTATGGCGGCGTATTTCGCGCCCTTCCGCCGGCAGCTCGCCGTGCTGGCCGTCCTCCTGACCACCGTCACCGTGATCGGCCTGGTCAGTCCACTGCTGATCGCGCGCGGGATTGACCTCGTGGGCGCGCAGCCCAGCCCGGAGGGCATCGTGGCGCTGTGCCTGGTTCTGTTGATGCTCTCCGTAGTGAGTTGGTTCTGCCAGCGCCTGCGCCGGCAAGTCACCGTCCGGCTGATCGCCGATGTGGTCGGCCGGATGCGCGAGGACGCCTTCAACGCCACCATCCGCCACGACCTCTCCTTCTTTGACGAGTACCAATCCGGCAAGGTCATCTCCCGCATCACCAACGACACGCAGGAGCTTTCGCAGGTGACCCTCCTGCTTTCCGACCTGATCAGCCAGTTCACCATCATCATCGCGTTGATCATCGCCTTGTTCACCATCTCTTGGCAGCTCACGCTGGCTCTGTTGGTCATGGCGCTGATCGTGGTCTTCCTGGGCTGGGCGTTCCGCCAGATCGCGCGGATGGTCACGCGCACTGGCTTTCGGGCGATCGCCGAGGTCAACAGCGCGATCCAGGAGTCGGTCGCCGGCATCCGCGTGGCCAAGAGCTTCCGCCAGGAGGCGGCGATTTACGACCGCTTCCGGCAGATCAACCAACGCTCGTATGCGGTCAACCTGCGGCGCGGCTTTGTCCTCTCCAACGTCTTCCCGACGCTGAACGCGCTGAGCGGGATAGGCACTGCGATCATGGCTTATCTGGGCGGGCGCGCCGCGCTCGGCGGCGCCGTCTCGGTCGGCGCTTGGTACTTGTTCATCATCAGCCTAGAGCAGTTCTGGCTTCCACTGACCAACATCGCCTCGTTCTGGAGCCAAATCCAGGGCGGCCTCTCAGCTTGCGAGCGCATCTTCGCCTTGATGGACGCCCAGCCGGCCGTCCGCCAGGTCGCGTCGCCGGGCCATCGCCCGACCAGGCTGCGCGGGGAGATCGAGTTCAGGCGGGTGGACTTTCGCTACAACGCGCAGCAGCAGGTGCTGCGCGACTTCTCGCTGCGCATCGCGCCGGGCGAGAGCGTCGCCCTCGTCGGACACACCGGCGCCGGCAAGAGCAGCATCATCAAGCTGATCGCCCGCTTCTACGAGTTCCAGGATGGGGAAATCCTCATAGACGGACGCGACATCCGCAGCTATGACCTGACCGCCTACCGCCGGCAGCTCGGGATAGTCTCCCAGGTGCCCTTCCTGTTCAACGACACGGTGCTGAACAACATCCGCTACGCGCGGCCGGAGCTGAGCGACGCCGAGGTGGAAGCAATCGCGCGGCAGATCGGCGACGGGGAGTGGTTGGATGCGCTGCCGGCCGGTCTGCACACGCCCGTCGGCGAGCGCGGCCAGCGCCTCTCGATGGGCCAGCGCCAACTGGTGGCCCTGGCCCGCGTGCTGGCCCAGCGCCCGCCCATCTTTATCCTGGATGAGGCGACGGCCAGCGTTGACCCCTTCACTGAGCGCCAGATTCAGGCGGCGCTCGACCTGATCTTGGCCGGCAGCACGTCGGTGTTGATCGCCCATCGCTTGTCCACGGTCAAGGCGGCCGACCGCATCATCGTGCTCGACCAAGGGCGGATCATCGAAGAGGGCAACCACGAGACGCTCATGGCGCGCAGCGGCCACTACGCCACCCTCTACGACACCTACTTCCGCCATCAGTCGGCGGACTTTAACGCTGAGCTGTATCGGAAGATCAAGGCGTAGGCTGTCGTCGCCAATCTCCCTTCTGGGCCAAACGCCCCGCCGGTGAGCACGTCTGGACCGCGGATCGCCAAGTCAAGAAGCGTCCCCCGTAGCGCCCAAGGCGTTAAGCGCTGACCCTGACGGGCCGGCGCATCCTGGGCAGACAAGCATTACGAGGCAGCCTCCGCGCGCTGCGCTGCTGTAACCTGGGCCGACGCACCAGCCGCGCGCGTCAATACCACGTAGGCAATCACCGCAGCCAAGACGAAGGTGACCAAGCCAAAGGCAGCGTCAAGCTCTTTGGTCATCACCAGCGCGATCTCCCCCAGCGCCCCGCCTGGATAACCGATGAGCGTCGCGCTAAGGACGTTGTTGATGACGTGCGCGCCGATCGCATAATCCAGGCTGCCGCTGCGCAGCGTGAGCAACGTGTAAAACATCCCGCTGGTCAGCCAGTGTAGCCCGGCCAAGACAATGCCTGCAGCTCTCACTTCTGGGTTGCTCAAGTGCGGCAACATGAAGAAGAGGCTATTGATGATGCCGAGGACGACCCAATTGCGCGTCAGGCGGCCGGTTGCCTGCAGCAGGTAGCCGCGGAAGAAGACCTCCTCGGCTGTGGCTTGGATCGGGATCAAGAATATACACATGAAAATGGTCGCTAAGTTGCTAAGGAAGTTGTCAACGTTTAACCTGTAGCTTGACAAGCCTTTCCAGAGTATCTCTGCGATTACAGCCGCGACCATCAGCCCGGCCCAGACGAGCATTGCGCGTCCGATTCGCCCCCCAGTTCAAGCGCTGCGCCGGCCCGATCAGCGTCCCAGCGGGGCGGCCATGCAGCACGCGCGTCACCACCAGAGGCATCACGAGCACGGGGAGAAACCCCAAGAGGGTAAGCGCAGCCTGCACGCTCGGCGCGCTGCTCATGGCGGCAACTCCGAGCACGGCACTTATCACCATCCAAGTAAAGACGATTAAGATAACTCCTAATACATAGCGCCACAGGCTGTTCTTTCCAGAATCAGCCATTGATAGAAAAGATTGATTGCTCATGATTTATGATTCTCCTTCTTCAGGGTTTCTCGTCAACGGATGAGCGACCACGAACCAGCGCCGCTTGACCCGACCGGGCGCGGGTGGTTGCTCCGCCGCTGCTTCCAACAAGGCGTAAATGGCTTCGCGCAAGCGGAGGAACTCTTCCTCGGTGGCGTAGAAGAAGTGGTCGCGCACCGCCAGATTGTTCAAATCCGGCGCGCCGCGTTGCGCGATATGCTGCGCCGCAGCCTGAGCGACGACCATCCCGTAGACGCTGACGTGCTCGGCAAGGGCGCCCACGGATTCGGGCTTATCCAGCGCATCTGGGTCAATCAGCCCTTGGACGGCGGTGTAGAAGCGCTCCTCGATGCCGTTGATCGAGCGCGTGGCCGCGACGACCACCAAGCCGGCATCGTGAAGCTTCTTCACATGCCGGTACAGCGAGGGCAGCGGCACATCGGGCAAGCGCTCGGCGATCTGGTGTATAGAGAGTTGCTCGGCAAGCAGCACCTGGAAGATGCGCATCCGCGCCGGATGGTTCACCACCTCAAAGTCCCGTGAATACATGGCAGTATCAAAACTGATAACGATATACTTTATAACACTGTTTCTCTTGCTTGTCAAGCCACCGGTCCAGCGCGGATACATCCATTGTAGGGGCGTAGCGGTACGCCCCGGCGCAGCGGTGCCACGCCCCCAAAAACCCCACCCGACCATATCGTAGGGGCGACGCGATGTGTCGCCCCCCCCGCGGCGCGTCGCCCACGCGGTGCGTCGCCCACCCGCGGCGCGTCGCCCCCCCACGCGGCGCGTCGCCCCCAAAAACCCCACCCGACCATATCGTAGGGGCGACGCGATGCGTCGCCCCCCCGTGGTGCGTCGCCCACCCGTGGCGCGTCGCCCACCTGCGGCGTGTCGCCCCCCCAACGCGGCGCGTCGCCCCCAAAAACCCCACCCGACCATATCGTAGGGGCGACGCGATGCGTCGCCCCCCGCGATGCGTCGCCCCCCGCGGTGCGTCGCCCCCAAAAAACCCCCCAACCATATATCGTAGGGGCGCAGCGATGCTGCGTCCCTACGCGACGCCCCGGCAACCCCGCAACACCTGTTGATGGCGGGGCCATCATTTGGCCTGAGGGAAACAGCGGCGCGGTGGCGCAGTCGCTGTTTCCCAGGAACGCTTCAACCACTGCGCTCAGGGTGACAAGCGTGAGACAGCGCACTGGCCCCCCCGCGGGGCGAGCAACAGCAAAAAGGGCGAGGGAGTAGACATCCCTCGCCCTATACACCGCTACGAGGTAAGGGCGACGCGGTGCGTCGCCCCGACGATCACGGTCGCATCACCACCGGCGCGAACGCCCGCCACGGCTCGACCTGCACCGCCGGCGCGCTGCGCGTGAACTCCCCGTCCGCCGTGCCGATGATCACGCTGTTGAACAGCAGGTAGCCCTCCGGCAGCGGCCCGCTCGCCGCGCGCACAGTG
>DAOTYZ010000228.1:0-2690 GCA_034434555.1 Candidatus Roseilinea sp. | reverse complement strand
CCCAGCTCCATGGTCGGCGAGCACACCAGGTAGGGCAGCCGGCGGCCCAGCTCTCGCGCTTTGTTTTTGTCGCCTTCTTCCCAGCGAAAGCGGCGCTCGCGCTTCTCGCGCTCGCCGGCGGCCACCACTTGGGCGGTGTGCTCGCGCGCCTCTAATGCGGTCAACTCGGCAGCGCTCAGTTGATACAACTGCTGGAAGTACTGGTTGGCCGCTGCCGAGTCGGGCGCCGTGCCGGCCCGCTCGCGCAGGCGGTCGCGCTGGGGGTGGCCATCGCCCTGCTGCCAGATCAGCGCGCCGGCATCGAGCTGGTAGCCATCTTCGGAGACGCGGCGCAGGATGCCCTGGCGGACCAGCAGGCTGAGCAGCGCCGGCATCAGCGCGTCGTAATCGGCCGCGCTCAGCTTCAGCTTGCGCAGCAGATAGCGCCCGATCAGGCTGCGCTCGCTGAGCGCGAAGCCGTTCTTCTTGCTCGGCCAATAGCCGACGTTTGCCTCGCGCAGCACCTCGCCATCGTCCAGCCCCCAGAAGGGGTTGAGATTCTGCTGTACCCTTTTACGTAACTCGCCCTGCGCTTCGCGCTGAAGGATCGGGGCATTGATGGCAAGCCGGCGGCGGAACTCATCCAGGATGGCGCAGAGCAGCTCGTGGCGCGCCTCGGAGGATAAGCGGGCCAGCGTGCCCAGCGCGGGGTCTGCCCGCCAGAGCGCCTTGTTCGCGCAGCATTCCGCCAGCCCGCAGTAGGCGATCCGCAAGAGGCCGACTTCTTCCAGGTTGGGGCGGGTGAAGCGCCAGCCGCGCCGCAGGTCTTCGTAGAGCCGATACTCCATGAGATCGGTGAAGGCTTCTCGCACCTTCTGCCCGCGTTCCGACTGCTCATCCAGCTCCGAGTTGGCGGCGTAGTCGCGCAGGGTCAGGCCGCAGTGCGCGACCACGGCGGCGGCGACGTTATGGGCGCGCAGCTCGCCCTTCTCGCGCAGGGCGGCGCACAAGGCGCTGCGCAACAGCGCCACCTGGACGAAGTCGTTGAAGTGGCCGGCCTGCAATGAGGCGTCCTGGCGGTTGTCGGTGAAGGTGAGCAGCTTGTCGCGGGCGACGGCGGTGCGCTTGGCGTGGCGCAACAGGGCCACGGCCAGCACGGTGGTGGCGCTGCTGCGGCCTTCGGCAGAGAGGCCGCCGAGCTTGGTGAACTCGGCAGGGCGCTTGTCGTAGAACTCGCCGCAGTTCAGGCACAGCGCGAACGGCTGAGGCTGCCACCACATCTTCACCGCGCCGGCGATTTCGTGCCCGGCGAACGTTCCATCCGACCGCACCCAGACCGGCTGCGGGACGCGCTCGTGCCAGGTTTTGCCGATGCGGTCTTTCTCGTTGCGCCACTCGGCGGGCAATTTGTCCTCGCTCCAGTCTTCGGACGCTGGAGCCAGCATCAGGTAGCCTTGCCGCGGGCGCTCCTCGTCGGCGCTGAAGTCGTCTTCGGGAGCGAGGGGGAGGAAGCGATCGCCCACGCGCGCGACGTGGTAATACTCCTGCCCGCACACTCGGCAAAAGCGCAGTGGGAACAGCGGCAGCCCATCTTCGGTCACGAGCTGGCCATTCATCTGAAGCGCGCGCTGCGCAGCAGGCTGTAGGGTGGCATAGACGGCCTGGCTCTGGCTGATAAATTGGTGGAGCTTGTAGGCGAAGATCGGGCGGTCGCCCTCTTTGAGCGCTGCGCCGCGCAATAACCAGCGCCGCAGCAGCCCACGGCAGTCCTCGACCGACCTGCCGGTCTTCTTGCTGAGCTGTTTGGCGGCCTCAGAGAGCGTCTGTGGGTCGCGCCGGCGCAGGCGCCCATCGGCCTCTGGCTCCAGGCCGAGCGCATATTCGATCCAGCGGGCCAGCGGATGGGCGCGGAAAGCGTCGGGGGCGTCGGGCGGCGGGTCGTCGAAGGCGCGCTGAATCTCGCCGTCGCCGGCCGGCCCGCCGGTGGCCGGCTGCAGGGTCTCTTCGATCACGTCCTCTGGCAGGAAGGTGTGGCCAAAGAAGCGCGCGGCGAAGTCGGCCACGGCAGCGCGGCGCGCATCGCCGCCCTCGGCATCGGCGACCATCGTGGCGCTGGCCCCGATGTGGATCACGTTGGGCGCGGCGAAGCGGCCCTTGAGCCGGCGCACCAGCATGGCCACGTCGGCCCCTTGCCGGCCGCGGTAGGTGTGCAGCTCGTCGAAGACCAGGAAGCGCAGCGCGCCCTCGCCCAGCAGGGCGCGGTCTTCCGGCCGCACCATGATCAGCTCGCCCATCACGTAGTTGGTCAGCAGGAGGTGCGGCGGCTGCGCGCGCATCGCCTCGCGTTCTTCGCTTCTGGTCTCGCCGGTGTATTTGGCGAAGCGCAGCGGGAAGGGCCGGCCGGTGCGCTGCTCGTAACTTTGCTTGAAGCGCTCCAGCGCCTGGAGCTGAGAATTGACCAGCGCGTTCATCGGATAGAACACCAGGGCGACGACGCGGCCGGGCGGCGTCGGCTGGCGCAGCACGTAGTCGGCGATCGGGATGAAGTAGCACAGGCTCTTGCCGGAGCCGGTGCCGCTGGTGACGACGAAGCTGCGCCCCTGCGCGGCGTATTCAACGGCCTGCTGCTGGTGGCGATAGAGGCGGAAGGGCCGGCCGTCGGGCGCGCGGAAGATTGCGGCGGTCTCGCGCGCGATCAGGCCCTGGCCGGC
>DAOTYZ010000227.1:0-22895 GCA_034434555.1 Candidatus Roseilinea sp. | reverse complement strand
CGTATTGCATGGCGCGTCACTTAGGGCGCGGCCAATAGCGACGCAGGAGGGCACGGCGCAGCACACGCCGGGCAGACGCCAGCGCTTGCGCGACGTCGCTCGTCTGTGGTGGAGTCACGTCGGGAGGAGCGAAACGTCTGCGCACGTAGAGTGTGGTGATCTGTTCCACCGGCGCGCGCGCTTGTGGAGCGCGATTGGCCAGCGCTTCGGCCTGTTCGTAGGGCGTGAGCTGACGCCCCTGATGCACTCGCAGCCAGCCAGCATAGCGCGTGATCAACGCATAGGCGCGCTCTACGGCCGGCAGCCGGCTCAGGCCATGCTCTTCAGCGTAGCGCAGCCCACCCCAAATAGCCAGGACAAGGAACGGTATCAGAAGCAGATAAAGCAGCCCACTGTAACGTGAGAGGTCCAGCCCTTGATCCAAGGAGGCTGGCGGCTCGCTCGCATCGGCGGGCAGCAGTGGCTCAGCCGTATCCGTCGGCGCGGGGCTGGGGGTGGGTGCAACGTCTGGGGCAGGCGTGGGCGTAGGCGGCAGGCTTGGCTGAGCAGTCGGCGTGGCCTGAATCTGCGGCGGCTCGGTGCGCTCGATCGGCGGCTGGTTTGCCGTTGGCTCGAACTCTATCCAGCCGAACTCCGGGAAGAATACCTCCACCCAGGTGTGGCTGTCGTCGGCCTGAACTTGATATTGCGCCCGGCCGTCGCCCTCCGGTCGGAGCATCACGTCGCCTTGGGCATAGCCCACCGCGACGCGCGAGGGAATGCCCAGCGATCGCAGCATGGCGACCATTGCTGTTGCGTAGTAATCGCAGTAAGCGCGCCGCAGCTCGAAGAGCACGTAATCGCTGGCTTCCATCCCGGGTGGCGGCGCAGGGATTTGCTCGTCGTAGCGGATGTTTCGGCGCATCCAGCGCTCAATGGCTGCCGCTTTGTCGTAGGCAGTCGCTGCCTGCGCGGTGATGTTCTGCGCCAGATTGCGCACGCGGTCAGGCACCTGCGGCGGGAGCTGAAGATACCGTGCGCGCACCCAATTCGGATAATCCTCCGGCGCAGCGCGCAACTGGGCGGCGCTGGCTCGGCTGAGGGAGCCTACAGCGGTGTACCGGTTGCCGGCCAATAGGGGAGCAGCCGTCCTGAGTTGCACCAACGCTACTGCGTTAGCGCTGGTTGTCTCGAAGATGGCCTGGGCGCCGAGGTTCGTTGCCCAGGGCTGTGAGGGAGTGAACACGCTGTCGCTGCCGCGATAGAGCACAAAGTCAGCTTGCACCAACGCTCGCTCAGCATAGCTCGCCAGCGGGATGTTTTTATCGAGCGGCTGAAGGTTGGTGAGCGTTTCTATCGTGTTGCGCCAAGTAAGGCCGTCGTAATAATCGTAGCTGGCTGCCCGCCAGTAATAGCGGGCTGGCGTAGCAAACACGTCCATCACCGGCTCTCCCGTTAGGTTGCGCGGGCCGCTCAGGGTGAACGATTCCGTATAGCGATTGACATTCTGGGCGATGCCACCGTTGTTTACCGCAAAGAGGCGTTTCCAGCGCGCGAGCAACTCCTGATTAAGCTGATCGAGGAAGCGGCGCCCGGCAGAGGAGGACGCAAACTCGCTCAATTGCCAGCCGAACAGGCCGGCAAATGCGGCAATTGCAACGCTGCTCACCACGAACCACAGTGCCAGCAAGCGTGGCAGGCGGACGCGCCCATGCGGCCAATTCACCGACCGGTCGGCCAGGTGCGAGAGCGCTAACATCATCACCAGGCAGAACAAGTAGGCCAGCAGGAATGGCGCCATGCTGTTCGGACCGGTGTAGTAGTAGGCGTTTGAGAGCAGCGCGACGCCGGTGGGCAGCGTGGCATGCCAAACCCGGCGATAGCGGAGGAAGTACCAGCCTGCTGTGTAGCCCAGCATCCAGAACAGCCCGCTCAGGACCAAAATGAGAATCACCGGTTCTCGGCTGCTGCCGTTGCTGGCCGCCGCCTGCGACCAGGCCAAGACCTTCTCGAATAAGGCGCGGGCGCGCAAGTGCCAGTCGGCTGTTTGCTGGGCAATATCCGGGTGGATCGTGCCGATGACTCCCAGGGTGAAGAAACCGTAGATCAAACCGGTCAGGTGAGCTATCCCGGTGGGGAAGCTGCTCTTGGCCAGCGCAGCGCCGGCGAGCAACCCTACACCAGCTGCCCACCAGATCGCTTCTAAGCCCGATAGCCAGCCGGCAGCGATAACGCCACCGGCTGCGGCTGAGAGCATGGCAAACAGCGCGAGCAGGAATAACGGCGTCCAGGCCTTTTGCATGCGTTCAGGGCGCGCTGCCCAGCGAGCCGGCGGGCGCGTGTTAAATGTGGATGGGCTGGCCAACCACGCCCTCGGCAGCCTCCATCAGCGATTCGCTAAGGGTGGGATGGGCATGCACGGTGCGGGCGATCTCCTCGGGCGTGAGTTCGGCATTTTTGGCCAACACAAACTCCGGCAGCAGCTCGGTGACATCCGGGCCAATGCAATGCACGCCCAGGATCTCGCCATACTTGGCATCGGCGACGATCTTGATGAAGCCCTCGGTGTTGTTCAAGGCCAGCGACTTGCCGTTGGCGCGCAGCGGGAACTTGCTTACCTTTATTTGGTAGCCGCGCTCCTTGGCCTGGGCCTCCGAAAGCCCCATGCTGGCCACTTGGGGGATGGTGTAGGTGCAGCGGGGCATTGCGTCGTAGTCCAGGCGCGGGATGTGGCCGTGGTATTTGCCCATTCGGGCAGCGATGGCCTCGGCAGCCACCACACCTTGGGCCTGGGCCACGTGAGCCAAGCGCAGTTTGCCGGTGACGTCGCCGATCGCATAGATACTCGGCACGTTGGTGGCCATCTGATCGTCCACTTCGATGTAGCCGCCGGCGTTCAGCTTCACGCCCAGCTTGTCCAGGCCGATGCCGGCTGTGTTCGGCTTCACGCTCACCGCCACCAACGCCCACTCTGCCTTGACCGATTGATGGCCCTTCTCGCCTTCAAAGAACACCTCCACACCCTCTGGGCTGAGCTTAGCGTCCACGACCTTCGCGCCGACGATGGTCTTGATGCCGCGCCGATTGAACGAGCGGGTGATCTCGGCGCTGACCTCCTCATCCTCCAGAGGCATAATGCGCGGCAGCGCCTCCAGGATCGTCACGTCGGCGCCGTAGGCGTGAAAGATGTAGGCGAACTCCATGCCGATCGCGCCGGAGCCGATCACGACCATGCTCTTGGGCGCGCGCTGCACCTCCAGCAGTTGGCGGTAGGTGAACACGCGCGTTCCATCGGGCGATAGGAACGGCAATATCAACGGTTGCGCACCGGTGGCGACGATCAAATACTCAGCGTTGATCTGCCGCTCCTCACTGCGGTGCTCGACCAAAATGCTGTGCGGGCCGGTCAGCGTGCCCTCGCCGATGAACACCCGCACGTCGTTCTTCTTCATGAGGAACTCGATGCCGCGCACCAGGCGATTGCTCACCTCGCGGCTGCGCTTGTAGGCCTTGGCGTAATCCACCCGCAGGTTGTCGTAGCTGATGCCGTATTCCTCCCCCTCTTTGATCAGGTCAACCACCTCTGCGTTGTGCAGGAGCGCCTTCGTCGGGATGCACCCCCAGTTCAGACACACCCCGCCGAGGTGCTCGCGCTCGATCAGCGCAACCTTTAGTCCCAACTGCGCGGCGCGGATAGCGGCCACATATCCGCCAGGGCCCGCGCCCAATACAGCAACGTCGAACTGTGCTGAATCCATTGTCATGCGTGAGATTATCCCATCCCATGCTGAGGGAAACGTTGGGGTATGTCCACGCCAGGACAACTCTCCATGAACTGCTCGTACGGGCAATCCTCAACCAGGCTGTGCTGCCGGTAAAGATGAGGGTGGGCGATAGCACTGCCGTCGCCCACCCAAGGTTTAACCGCGAATGCACCCGCCTGGGAGCATGCCACTTGAAGGTGACACAAGAAACATGCATCGCAGAGACGCGAAGGACGCGGAGATTTTTACATATCCTCTGTGCTCTCTGCGCCTCTCATGTCAGTGAGCCAAGTCACCCCAAAGTTGAGCACTCCCCCGCCCGAGGGTGCATTCACCAATGGGGGCAACCTAGAAGCGCGGCGCTCTATGTGGAAACCTTCCCCCGCGTGCGGGGGAAAAGAAGGGGGCATTGCCCCAAGCCGTGAATGCACCCCACCCGAACGGCTCGCGGGCGCTAGGTATAATCCATGCACGGTTATTGTGGACAACGCCTCTGCTTACGCGATACATCGTCCGACCGAATCTCCGAGATACTGGTCTGCCTTTGCCATCACTGCGGACGATGTTGAGTTTCTCTACGGCTACATCCTAGAACTAGGTCGTCCACTTTCGATAGACACGCTTGCGTTAGCGCTGATCCAGCACCGCATTGAGCGAGAGAATGCCGAGCTGCGCCAGCGCTGGGAAGGCCGGAATGTCTATCAACCGAAGGAGCGCTACACGGTGGGCGCTCAACTGGTGTTTCCGGCCTTGCAATTCGCCACCGGCCGCGTGATCGCAGTCCGTCCGGGCCGCCATCCGGAGCTGGGTGAGTTCGAGGTAATCCGCGTCGCGTTTGACGATGGCCAGCAGCGAGAATTCGCCGCGTGCTTTCCGCACCCGCATCGCCTCAACCAGATGGACGTTACCGACTTCTTCAGCCATGCGCAAAGCCCAGAAGCGTTATATGCCGCGCATGGCGAGCGGGTGTGCGCCGTGCTCAGTGCCGCGCTTGAGCAGAATGGGGAGTTCATCCGCATCGGCAACGAATGGTTTCTAAAGGCGATGATGGCTGAGGTCAACATCGGCCATCTCAACTTGGCGGAGGCGGTGCTGGACATGGCCAATGGTGGGCCGCTGACGACCGACGTGATCTTGCGCGACCTCAGTTTGCCGCCGGAGATAGGTCAAAAAGTTCAAGAGGCCTCGCTCAACGCAGCATTGGCTGCCGATCCGCGCTTCGACGAGGTTGGCCCAGACAACAAGCCGGCCTGGTTTTTGCGCCGCCTTGAGCCGCCAGAGGTTCTCACCATTCCCGAGCCATTGCGCGCTGTGCGCTTCTTTGGCCAGGCTGCTTTGAGCGATCAAATGCTCGCGCTGGCCCGCGAGCTGGATGATGAGCTAGACTTTGACGAGACTGCGCCCGTCGAGCCGGCGCAGAGCGTCAGGGTGATCTTGACGTTCCCACACTTGCGCGCCGGCACGCTGGGCTGGTCGCGCCGAGTGGCCGGCGTGCTGACGCCCTCGCACAAACCGCGCATCGCCTTCCGTTTGCGCGACCCAATAGCGCGTCAGACGTTCACCGCCTGGGCAGTGCGCGAAGGGCGATACATCTGGGGGCTGGGAGAATGGTTCAAGGCGAACCGCCTGGCTGCCGGCGCTTACGTCGAGCTGACCCGCAGCGACGCGGGCGACGTGATATTGATAGACTACGGCCGCCGCCGCCCAAAGCGCGAGTGGGTGCGCGTGGCCAGCGTGCGCGATGGCCGGCTCCACTTGGAGAGTGCCCAGCGACCTGTGTATTGCGAAGTGGACGAGCTGATGGCCGTGTCCGTGGACGACCCAAAAGCGTTTGATGCCCTGCGCGAGCGCCCGCGCGACGTGCGGCAAGCCGTCCGCGAGGCCTTCCCAGAGGTGGCTAAGCTCAGCCCACAGGGCAACGTGCATGCGCGCACGCTATACGCTGTGGTGAACCTGATCACGCGCTGTTCACCGACTGACGTATTCGCTGCGCTGGCGGCCAGCGGCGCGTATGTCTCCATCGGCGATGACTACTGGCACCTGGCCTGAGCGAAGATGAGATGAAGCTCTTCAGACCCACAGAGGACACGCGCTTTCACATTGACTACTCCTGGTTCGAGAAGAACGGCCAGGACATCAACGTGTTGATACAGAAATACCTGACGCCTGAGCAACAGGCGCAGCTCACCAACAGCGAGGCCGAAGAAGTCCTGGACTTTGTAGATGAAGAAACCGGCGAGGTGCATCAGATGACGCGCCTGATGTACTTCATTCGCGCGATGTATGCCAATGACCCAAGCTTCATCAACCCGCGCCTCCCGTTGGCCGAGCTGGCCTTTCGCGTCTTCCTGGTGAATGGGAATCAACCGCTGACCGCAAACGAGCTGGCTGCGCGCATTGGCCGCAAGCCGGCTGAGGTTCTCGCCCAACTGGGTGGCCGCGCTATTTATAATGGCATCCGTCCAATTTTGAACTAGCCCCCGTAGCTCAATAGGATAGAGCAGGGCACTTCTAATGCCTTGGTTGTGAGTTCGAGTCTCGCCGGGGGCGCTGACCGTCGCTCGCTTCGCCGTTGTCGGGAGGGCCGTCCTCACTTTATGAGAGGGCCGGCCTTCGCTTTTTATTCGTCGCCCTGAGTAGGATGCATTCACGCATGGGGGACGGTGAGGCTGCTCGATCACTACGTAACGATGTTCATGAAACACGCCAGCGCTAATTAGCTCATGCGCGCGAGATGCGCAAAGCCCAGAGGTGGAATGAACGGTTCAACTGATTCACCTTTCTGTTATGTTATTTCCCAGATGAGTTCTAGATTCTTCGCCAGCGCTAAGAATGACACAGTCGCCTGTGCCACTCCGCAGCGCTTCTTAAGGAGCAGCACCGTTGCCCCTGCCCGTGAATGCACCCTCACGTTTAGTGTCAATTTGAATATAATCGCTGTGCGCATGCGATGGAAGTCCAGCCGGTGACGCTGAGCGGGCAACGGGTAAGGCTGGAGCCGTTGCGTCTAGAACACGCCGACGCGCTATGGCCACAGGCCAATGAGCCAGACATCTGGCGCTACCTGCCCTACGGGACGATAGACTCGCCCGCTCGCCTCCGCGCGCTGATAGAAGACCTGCTGAGCCGCCAGGCGCGCGGAACCGATCTCCCCTTTACGGTGTTTGATCAGGCGACAGGTATGGCAGCCGGCATGACGCGCTACCTTGCGATTGACCACGCCAACCGCAGCCTCGAGATCGGCGGCACGTGGTATGGCCGGGCCTTCCGGCGCACGGCCGTCAACACAGAGTGTAAATATCTGATGCTGCAGCACGCCTTCGAGGTCTTGGGGTGCATCCGCGTCCAGCTAAAAACCGACCTGAGGAACATACGCAGCCAACAGGCCATTGAGCGCTTGAGCATCCTGCGCGAAGGCATCCTGCGCAAGCACATGATCTTGCCGGACGGCCATCAGCGCTCGTCAGTTATCTATAGCGTGATAGACGATGAATGGCCAGACCTCAAGGACTATCTTGAGGCATTGATGCGCCGTTCATCCGTTTCAGACTCAACCAACCAATCGGAGCAAAGCGAATGAGAGTAGGCATTCTCACCGGCGGCGGCGACGTGCCAGGGCTGAACTCGGCCATTAAGGCCGCGACGCTTCGTCTGCTGGATGCCGGCCACGAGATAATCGGCATCCGGCGCGGCTGGTACGGGCTGCTCCATCTAAACATGGATGACGCGGCCAGCATTCAGCGGCTGACGATGAAGCTGGATCGCCAGGCGGTCCGCACGGTTGACCGCACCGGCGGCACCTTCCTCCACACCAGCCGCACCAACCCAGCCAACGTTAAGGCCAAGGAAGTGCCTGATTTTCTGAAGCACACTACGGTCTTTGCCAGCAGCCTGGCCGACCGCTACGACTTCACGCCGCACGTGCTGAGCGTGCTTAAGTATCTGGGCATTGACGCGCTGATCGCAATCGGGGGAGACGACACGCTGAGCTACGCGCTGCGCTTGCACAACGAAGGCGTGCCGGTCGTGGCGATCCCAAAGACGATGGACAACGACGTGCGCGGCACCGACTACTGCATCGGCTTCAGCACGGCCATCACCCGCTCGCTGGACTTCATCCACAACATGCGCACCTGCGCCGGCAGCCACGAGCGGATCGCTGTGATCGAACTCTTCGGTCGCAACAGCGGCGAAACCTCCTTGGTCTCTTCTTACTTGGGCAACGCAGACCGCTGTCTGGTGGCCGAGGTGCCCTTCGACATCGAGCGGTTGTGCGATTTCTTGTTAAGCGACAAGCGCAATAACCCCAGCAACTACGCCATCCTGGTCGTCTCCGAGGGCGCGCGGCCAAAGGATGGCTCCGTGATCGAGCGCGGCGAGGCTGATGCGTATGGCCACCGCAAGCTGGGCGGCATCGGCGACTACATCAGCGAGCAGATTAAACGGCTGACCAGCGAGCACACCATGTATCAGAACGTCGCTTATCTCATGCGCAGCGGCGCGCCCGACGCGCTGGACGTGATGGTCTCCAGCAACTTCGGCGCGCTGGCTGCTGACCTGGTGATCCAAGGCCGTTCTGGGCGCATGGTCGCCCTACAGGGTGGCAGGTACACTACGGTTCCCCTGACCGAGGTGGGCGGCGGGCCTCGACCGCTAGACGTTGACCAGCTCTATGATGCCGAGCAATACCGCCCGCGCATCCGCAATATCGAGCACAAGCCGATGTTCCTTTATTGAGGTCTCCCCGGCGGCTGCACGGGCATGTCTAGACGCGATCGGCGGCGCATCTTCCGTCTGAATGCATCTTTACACAGGTGCGTTTATCAGTATCGCCCTGCTCGCCATACCAGTCTGTTATGCTGGGCAGAGCAAAGCATCTAAGCGGCTGCGTTGACCAGGCCGTGCCGGTCTGGTGAACCCACAGCGCTTTAATCGGGCACGCATTTAGATTCTCAGAACGACACGGCCGCCTGTGCCACTCGGCGGCGCTTCTTGGGGAGCAGCATCATTGTTGCCCCTGCCCGTGAACGCACCCCGTATACGCCCCGCAGAGGCCAAATCCTATAATCCCTTGCCGGATGTCGGCGACTGAACGCCTGCGCTGCCTGCCCAGCGTGTCGGAATTGCTCGATCAAGCTGGCGAACTGGTTACCCTGGCCGGCCACGATCTGGCCGCGCAGACGCTGCGCGAGGCACTGGCACAGGCCCGAACAGACATTCTGAACGGCGCACAGCCGCCCACGACCGATGACCTGCTTCACGCATCCCGCGCCAGGCTTCGTGAGATGCTCGACTACCCGCGCCCGCTCATCAACGCCACCGGTGTGGTTATCCACACCAACTTGGGCCGCGCCCCGCTCAGTCGGGCTGCCCAGCAAGCGATGCAAGCGGCCGCAGCCGGCTACAGCGCGCTGGAGTTCGACCTGCACAGCGGCCAGCGTGGCCGGCGCGGCCAACAGGCCGAACGGTTGATCTGCATGCTGACCGGCGCAGAAGATGCGCTGATCGTCAACAACTGCGCCGCGGCCACCGTGCTGATGCTGGCTGCCATTGCTGCTGGGCGGGGGGTGGTGATCTCGCGCGGACAACTGGTCGAGATCGGGGGTGGCTTTCGCATTCCGGAGATCATGGCTCAAAGCGGCGCCCAGTTGATCGAAGTAGGCACCACCAATCGCACGCGCGTCGCCGATTACGAGCAGGCGCTACGTGCCCATGCTGCGCACCCACCCGGCGTGGCCGCTATCTTGCGCGTTCATCCTTCCAACTTCCGGCTGCGCGGCTTCACGCAAGAAGTGGGAATCGCCGAGCTGGTGCAGCTCGCCCGCGCCCATGCCAAGACGACCGGTGTGCCATTGCCCGTGCTCGACGACATCGGCAGCGGCGCGCTGGTGGACACCTCGCAGTTTGGCTTGCGCCGCGAGCCGATGCCGCAGGAGAGCATTCGCGCCGGCGCAGGGGTGGTGGCCTTCAGCGGCGACAAGCTGTTGGGCGGGCCACAGGCCGGCCTGCTGATCGGTCAGCGCGCTTGGATCGCGCGCTGTCGCAGCCATCCGCTGGCACGCGCCTTCCGCGCCGACAAGTTCACCTTGGCGGGGCTAACCGCCACACTCTGGCATTATGCGCGCGGCGAGGCCGAGCGCGAGGTGCCGGTCGTGCGTATGTTGGCGATGAGCAAAGACGAAATCGGCTGGCGCGCCCAGCAGGTGATGAACCGACTCGCAACCTGGGCCGAGGCGCGCGAGATATGCCTGGCGCTGCGCAACGGCTACAGCGCCGTCGGCGGCGGCACGCTGCCCGATGAGTCGCTGCCGACGACGCTGATCGCGATCTCATCAGCGAGGCACTCTCCCCACCACCTGCTGGCTGCGCTGCGCAAGCAAGGCGTGATTGCGCGGATCGAAGACGACCGCGTGGTGCTCGACCTGCGCACAGTACTGGATGACGAGGCGCTGGTGAGCGCGGTTCAGAACAGCGACGGTTGATCGCCGGCGGCGAGAGGCGATTGGCCGGCGGCCAGCTTGTGCGCCCAGCGCGTCGGCTCCGGCAGGCGATGGCCGCGCAAGCACTGCCTGACAAAGGCCAGGGCAGTCGGCAGGTCTATCAAGTGGCCGGGCGAGATGAACAGCGGCGCGCCCTGCGTGCGCGTGCGCAACACGACCCCTATCACTTCGCCAGTCCGCGGATCGCGCAGCGCGCTGGAATCGCCGGCCTGCGGTCCAGGCGGCTCAAACTGTCCGTATAGTCGAGATTTAGCCACGCCGATGGTGGGCCGCGCCAGCCACAAGCCCATGTGCGAGGCAATGCCCAGGCCGCGCGGGTGGGCGATGCCCTGGCCGTCGAACAAGAGCAGGTCTGGCTTATGGCGCAGGCGCGCCCAAGCGTCCAAGATGGCCGGCCCTTCGCGGAAGGCCAATAGGCCGGGCACGTAGGGGAAGGTGAGCGGCGCGCTGGCAACGACGCCTTCGATGGGCGCCAGGTCGGCCAGGCGCAACACGACGATGGCAGCCCGCACCTCCTGCGCTGCGATGCCCACGTCCACCCCGCCAACCGTCTCAACCGGCCGGTTATCCCAGCGCAGGATCAACCGGCGGCGCAACTGCTGCTGGATGGCTACGGCATCATCTGGGGAGAGCGTCCAGGGGTGCAATATCACAGGCATGGAGTAGGTTATTATCGGCTACACTCGGCACAGCTCATGGAGGGTTTGAGGTCTGCGTTTCGCCAGTTATCCCTGAGCGACATCGCTCGCCTTGCGCTGGTTGGATCAACGATAGCGATCATCATTGTGCTGATCATCACGGCCAGCGGCGTGCTGACGCCGTTCATCGTCGGCCTGGTGCTCGCCTATTTGCTCACGCCCGTCGTCAACCGGCTAAATCGTTGGCTGCCACGCTGGGCGGCCATCTTGCTTGTCTACGCCGTCGGCATTGGGGTGGTGAGCGTCCTCCTCGTCCTCATTGTTCCGCCGTTGATCAGCCAAGTCATCCGCCTGGCGTCTGCCATCACACAACCCGAGGGGTTAACGCAGCTGGCGGACGAAGGGTTGCGCTGGTATCGGGAGAACGTGCCGGCCAGTCTGCAAGCGCCCATCGAACAATTCCTGCTTCAGCGCGTATTGCCAACGCTCCAGGACAACCTAACGAGCATCGCGGCCAGTATCGGCTCATTTATTCTGCGCCGGATCGTGCAACTGTTCAGCGCGCTGTCCTTCATCGTGAGCTTCCTGGCTGTGCCGGTGTGGCTGTTCTATGTGCTCAATGATGCGCGCCGCTTTCGCGCCAGCCTCAACCGACAGCTCAGCTACCGAGCGCGCCCCGACTTTTGGAACGTCTGGCGGATCGTGGATCGCGGCCTGAGCGCCTATCTCCGCGGGCAGCTCACGTTGGGCGTTATCGTAGGGGTAGCTTCCGGTACCGGCCTGGCCATCCTCGACCTCATCCCTGGTATTGAGATAGATTACATCCTGCTGCTGGCGATCTGGGCCGGCATCGCTGAGCTGGTACCCATGATCGGCGCGCTGCTGGGCGCGATTCCGGCTACAGCCGTGGCGCTCTTCGTCGGCGGGCCGCTCTCCGCGCTGGCTGTGCTTATTCTTTTCACCGTGATCCAGTTCGTGGAGAACAATTACCTTGTGCCGCGGGTGATCGGTGAGAGCACCGGGGTGCATCCGGCCATCCTGATCGTCGCGCTGGTCATCTTCGGCAACCAGTTCGGGCTAATTGGGGTCTTTCTAACTGCGCCGGCGCTGGCGATTGCTCGCGATCTCTATCAGTACACATACAGACGACTGCGCGGCGACTCCCCCGGAGAAGCGCTTGGTCACGTCGCGCTCGTGCCGGAGGCTCGCCCCCACGTCGTCCCGCTCGGCCAAAGCAATTCAAAACCAAGCTTGCGAGTGCGTTCACAGCCAGGGACAAGTCCGATCTCACGCGAAGGCGCAGAGAAGCAGAAAGCGCAGCATCCCTAGCAGCTGCCTAGAGGCGACGCGCCCAGTCCGCGTGATTGGTGAACGCACCCTCAAAATCAAGCTTGCCCTCTTCGTGATACCATCGTGTGGCGATGTCGGTCTTTTGCTCGCTGGCAGCCATGCGGAGCGATGCGGTCCCGGGAACTCGAGGACAAGCCACGACGCCTGGTGCGGTTGCCACTGCTGGCCGTGTCTGGACTCAGACTTGCGCATCGCGCCCTCGTGCACGCGGGCAAGTGATGATGATGTTTGAAGCTGAGCGTTCGGGGCAAGCCACGCGCAACCCCGCCTAGCTACGTTGCGATGCGAGTGGCGTTCATCAGCTTCCATACCTCGCCGCTGGCCACACTAGGGGGCAAGGATACCGGCGGCATGAACGTCTATGTGCGCGATGCTGCGTGCGAGTTAGGCCGGCGCGGCATCGCTGCCGATATCTTTACCCGCAGCCAGGGCAACGAAGCGCTGCGCATAGACCCACGGCTGGGCGCAAACGTGCGCGTCATTCACGTGCCCGCCGGCCCACAAGCCTCGCTCCCCAAGCACACGCTGCATCAGTATGTGCCAGAGTTTGCCGAGTGGGTGTGTCGCTTCGTCGCACAACCTGACGAGGCGCGGGCCGGCCCGCCCTACGACATCATTCATGCACACTACTGGCTCTCCGGCCTGGTGGCCGAGTCGCTGCGACAGTGCTGGGGCGTGAAGTTTGTGATGACCTTTCACACCCTGGCCGAACTGAAGAATCAGGTCGCGGCGCGCGACCAAGACCGTGAAAGCGACCTTCGGCTGCGCAGCGAGTGCCACTTGTGCGACGTTGCCGACCGGATCACTGCCAACACCCACGTGGAGAAGACGCAACTGGTGCGCTTATACGGCGCTCGCTCCTCTCGCATCCGCGTGATTCCACCGGGTGTAGATCTAGCGCGCTTTCGCCCAATCGAGCAGCGCTACGCGCGAAAGGTGATCGGCATCCCGACCCAGACGCGGCTCATCCTGTTCGCCGGCCGCATCGAACGGCTGAAGGGCCTGGATACGTTGTTCCAGGCAGTTGCCGTGCTCAGGAAGCGGCGGGCGGACTGGGACTGGCGGGATGTGAGCGTGGCAGTGATCGGTGGCGATCCCAGCGAAGCCGGCCAGCAGGCAAACGAGGAAATGGCGCGCCTACACAGCCTGCGCAGCGCGCTGGGCCTGGACGATGTGATCACCTTCCTGGGCGCGCGCGACCAGGACGCATTGCAGTATTACTACGCCGCTGCTGAGGTGCTGGTGATGCCATCGCAGTATGAGTCGTTCGGCATGGTGGCGCTGGAGGCGATGGCCTGTGGCACGCCGGTGATCGCTTCGGACGTGGGCGGGTTAAGCGTGCTGGTTCAGCACAACAAGACTGGGCTGCGGGTGCGGGCGAACGATCCCGCTGAACTCGCGCGCGCCATCGAGAGACTGCTGGATGATGATGCGCTCCGCCGGCGGATGGGCCACGCCGCTGCCTGTTACGCCGAAGGCTACTCCTGGCAAAAGGTGGTGGACCTTCTGCTGGGCGTTTACAACGAGCTGGCTGCGTAAGCGGGTTAAGCGGACGCAGATTCGGGGCGGGGGAGGTCAGGCGCGCCGAGCGCTTCGCGCACCTTGCGCTGAATGGAAGCCGGCAAGTCTTTGAGTCTGCCAGGGCCACGCAGGTAATCCTTCAACTCATCGGCGCGCAGCGCGACGATAGGCGATGGCTCGATGTCCAGGACGGCGCGCGGATGGCTGAAGACGATGATCCCGCGCAGTGGTATCTTCAAGGTCGGCAGCTTCTCATTGAGCACGCGCTGGACTTTCTGCAGTTCCTCGTTAAGGTCTTCCGTCGGATCGCCCAGCGGCTCATCTCGCCCGAACCAGAAGCGCAGCAGGTTCTCGCGCCGCTTCCATTTTCCATCGCGGTAGCTGATCTTCCCTTCTTGGGTGCGCACCACGAACACGGTCACCCCGCTTGGCTCGATGAGTAGGTAGTTCGTCGGGCCGGCGAAGAGCATCAGCGCATATTTGCGATCCAAGCCCTTTAGGCTCTCGCGCAAGACGGCATCGGGACGGGTGGGGACCAAGTAGCGATTGCCGTAGTGAAACCCGATCCGCGAGGCGATCAGGCCCACCAACAGGATAACTGTGTAGAGGGCGAAGAAGACGCCGGAGTTATCCGGCGTGAGGAGGCCGAGTTGGGGGCCGAAGAGGGTAAGCAGCAGACCAACCAGCAGGATGCCCAGCGACCCGTAGAGCGCGAGTCGCCCGATCAGCGCCATTCGGCGCTGCTTCTTCTCATCAATGACGACTTTCATCGCACCAGATCACACTTTGCCGAGGGCGATCGTGGCATTTTGTCCGCCCAGCCCAAAAGAGTTGGAAATGGCATGCACCACTTCCTTCACGCGGGCGCGATGAGGTACATAGTCGAGATCGCAGGCTGGATCTGGGTGGTGTAGATTAATCGTCGGCGGGATGATGCCGGTTTTGATTGTCATAACTGTGCTCAGCGCCTCGATGGCGCCGGCGGCCCCCATCGCGTGCCCAACCATGGACTTGGTGCTGGTCACGGGAATGTCGTATGCGTGCTCACCGAAGACGTGCTTGATGGCCGCCGTCTCCAGCGCGTCGTTGGTTTGCGTGGCCGAGCCGTGCGCGTTGATGTAATCCACGTGATGTGGGGCGAGGCCGGCGTCCTGAAGCGCCCACTGCATGGCGCGGATCGCGCCGCCGGCAGAAGGGTCTGGGATGGCGATGTGATATGCGTCCGACGACACACCCATGCCCAACACCTCGGCGTAAATCGTCGCGCCGCGCGCCTTCGCGCGCTCGTAATCCTCAAGCATCATGACCGCGCACCCCTCGCTGTAGGCAAACCCGTCGCGGGTGATGTCGAAGGGCCGCTGGGCCAGCTCCGGTTGCTCGTTCAGCGTGCTCAGCACGCGCATCTTGGCGAAGGCCACAATGGCCGTCTCAGTGACGACAGCTTCCACGCCGCCTGCCAGCACAGCGTCAGCCTTGCCCAGGCGGATCATCTCGGCGGCATCGCCAATCGCCTGTGTGCCGGAGGCGCAGGCTGCCACGACCGTGCTGAGCACCCCTTTCAGGCCGAAGCGTGTGCTGATATGGTGCGCCGGCGCATTGGGCAGCGCCGCCGGCAGGGCGAAGGGATTGACGCGCTTATAGCCGTATTGATAGTATTCGCGCGAGCCGCCCTCCGACATCTCATAGCCGCCCAGCGCTGTGCCCATTACCACGCCGATCCGGTCGGTTTTGACATCTTTGCCGATGCGCAGGCCGGAATGCTCGATGGCTTCCTGGGCAGCAGCTACGGCGAACTGCGAACAGCGCGCCATGCGCCGTAGCTCCTTGGGATCGAAGTACTTGAGGGGGTCAAACCCTTTGACTTCGCCAGCAATCCGCACCGGCAGATGGCTGGGGTCGAATTGCGTGATCGGGCCGATGCCGCTGCGGCCAGCAACCAGGTTGTTCCACGTGTCTATCAGGTTCAGGCCCAGCACGGTAATAGCGCCGATGCCCGTAATGACGATCCGGCGCCGTTTATTGGGGTTAGAGATGATCACGGTCGGCGCGTTGACCTGCTCGCCGCGCCGCCGGCGCAACATGCGCCGGCTGGCGTCGGTGAAGCGGCTCAACCCGCGCCGCAGACTGGTGGAGAATCGCTTTGGTCGTGCCATGTTTACAAAAGTTCGCTGGTAGCAGCGAGCCGGACGGTCTCCACTTTGGGGAGCGCTTGTAGGCCAGCCTCTATCGCGTCCACCACGCCGCGCTCTACCGCTTCTGCTGCCCGCATGAGTGCGGAGCGAATGGCGCGCGCTTGGCTGCGCCCATGGCCGATGATTACAACACCATCTACGCCCAAGAGTGGCGCGCCGCCGATCTCCTGGTAGTCGGTGCGCTTGCTGACGCGCGAAAGCGCGTCTTTGATCAACAGGCCGCCGAGCTTGCCGGCCGTTGTGCGCATGATCTCTTCGCGCAACATCCCTTTAATAAACTCGCCCATGCCCTCGGCAAGTTTGAGCATCACGTTACCTGTAAAGCCGTCGGTCACAAACACATCGGCGCTGCCCGCTGGGAGGTTGCGCCCCTCGACGTTGCCGATGAAATTGATCGGGGCTTGTTTGAGCAGGGCGTGCGCCTGTTGCACCAGCTCGCTCCCTTTAGTTTCCTCTTCGCCGTTGGAGATCAGGCCCACCCGTGGGTTGCGGATGCCCATCACGCGCTCGGCGTAGATGCTGCCCATCAGGGCGAACTGGAGCAGATACTCCGGTTTGCAATCGGCATTTGCGCCCACATCAAGGAGCAGCACCCACCCTTTGGCTGTAGGGAAGGCAGCGGAGAGGGCCGGCCGCTGGATGCCTTGGATGCGCCCCAGGTGGAAGAGCGCTGCG
Organism: Candidatus Roseilinea sp.; assembly: GCA_034434555.1. Classification (GTDB taxonomy): domain Bacteria; phylum Chloroflexota; class Anaerolineae; order J036; family Brachytrichaceae; genus JAAFGM01. The sequence goes on along the minus strand of DAOTYZ010000227.1, from coordinate 6,276 downwards.
GCGAGCGCCCCGCCCGTATTGCCCATCGTGACAAAGGCGTCAGCATCACCATTGCGCACCATCTGCATGCCCACCACCATCGAGCTGTTCTTCTTAGTCTTCACCGCCTGCGCAGGGTGCTCGCCCATTTCTATTACCTCACTCGCATGCACGATGGGCAGATGAAGGTTGGCTGTGTTGTGCTGCACGAGCAGTGGCCGAATCAACTCCTGACGGCCAACCAGGACTATCTCCCAGCCAAATTCGCGCGCAGTGTTGACGGCGGCCTCGACATTTGGTGCAGGGCCGAAATCGCCCCCCATAGCATCTAATACGATCTTCATCGCGCTCGATACTCAAAAGCTGCCGGCTTCGTTACCAGCGAGCTAGTTTCTCAAGAAGAACAGCCCATCGTCTGGCGGTCGGATGGCCGAAAGCATGACCTGCAACATCTTGGTCTCTTGACGCAAGAGCGATTCCTCCATCTTTAGCAGGTCAGAGATGCACGCCTGGGCCAACAACTTTTGTTTTTCCTCCAAGGGCAAATCCAACGCAATCGCCGTAAACACGGCCAGCTCCACCGGTCGCACGGGCAGTTGATCAACGTTGAAACGTTGCTCATTGGCCATGGCGATGAGCGTCAGATAACGCCTGATGAGGCGAAGCACCGAGCGCAGGATGGGATCGGACTGTTCGACGTCCTCCACAAAGGGCAGCGCGCTCACTTCGCCCACGAGATAGCCATGCTCGCTCATCCGAAAGTTGTGCACCTGAAAGCGCATCTCACCCACCGTCAGGATGTTCATGCGACCATCGGACAAGCGCCTGACGTCCGTTACCCGAGCCGATGTGCCGATGGTATGCGGCACGTGAGGCGGTTCGTCGCGCAGGAGCACAACCCCAAAAGGCGCGTCGTGCTCGATGCAACTCCGGATCATGACGCGATAGCGCGGCTCAAAGATATGCAAAGGCAGCGTCTGACCGGGAAACAGGACGACGCTCAAGGGAAAGAGCGGCAATTCGTAGAGCTTCGCCTCCATGTCGGCGCGGTGTTCCAAGATTATAGTCTTGCTGGCTCGTCGGGGATAGGTGGGGTTCGCACTTACAGCCAGGGGCGTGGGCCGCTCGCTTGCGATGCCGGCCTACCATGCCGAGCGCTCACCTAACACCCGCCTCACTGTCATGCTAGCGCAGCGAAGCATCTACACGCCTGCCCAACCAGCCCCCGCGGATTCACGTATTGCGAAGCATCCGCCGGCCAAGGCTGCGCGGCTTGGTGACCCTTGTGCGCTGCGCACGCGCCCCAAATCATGAATGCACCCCGTCTCCCTGTTAGCTTGTATAATCTTTCACAAGCGAGATGGCCGACGGATTTGTGTTTGCTGCCAAACTGGGTGACCTTCAGGAAGGCGTGATCCTGCCGCTGCGCATCAACGAGGTGCCGGTGGCGCTGACCAAGCTGAACGGCCAGGTGCGCGCCTTTGGCGACGTATGCACCCACGACGACGGGCCGCTGGCCGAAGGATACATCGAGGATAACTGCGTGGTCTGCCCGCGCCATGGCGCGCGCTTCGACCTGTTCACCGGCAAGCCCACTTTCCCGGCGGCTATCGGCATTCCCATTTACGAGACGAGGATCGTAGGAGACGCTGTCGAGGTCAAGCTAAGTTAATTCGCAACCAGCGCGAGCGCGGGTGAACCGCTCCTCGCGCTTGAACTAAATAGCTCTGGTCTTCGGGGCAGGGTGGAATTCCCGATCGGTGGTATAGCCCACGAGCGTGTTGAGAGGCACGCAGGATCCGGTGAAACTCCGGGGCCGACAGTGATAGTCTGGATGTAAAGAAGGCCAAGCCAAAGGCGCTCTCCCCTTGCAGGGCAAAGCGCGCTTTTGACTTACACCTCGCTGTCGAGGGCGAAGGTGTGCTATGGCGTATCAACAACCCCGGAGACCGGAAAGGTCAAAGGGGTTGTTTTCATGTTTGTATTCACCAACCGAATACGCATCCGCAATGATGGACAAGCGAACAGCTCGCGGCCTGTCCTGCTCGCGGGGCAGATGCTTGAGCGCTTCGCACCGTTGTTGAGCTTGTCGCTCTTCATCGGCGTTTGGCATTGGCTCTCGCTGCGTTATCCGCCGTTTATTCTGCCCGGTCCGGCCAGCGTCGCGCGACGCTTCCTTGAGAAGATCGCGGATGGCTCGCTGCCTTTCCACGCCCTGGTCACCCTCTCGGAGGCGCTGCCCGGGCTGCTGCTGGGGACGTTGGCGGCGTTCGCGCTGGGCATCCCGGTCTCGAGATCGCGGCTGGCCGATCGCCTGCTCTCGCCGTTCATCGTGGCCTCGCAGGGCGTGCCGTTCATCGCGGTGGCGCCCCTGCTGTTCATCTGGTTCGGCAACGGTCCGCTGACCAAGGTGCTGGTCTGCGCCCTGGTGGTGTTCTTCCCGATAGTTATCAACGTCATCGCCGGCTTGCGCAGCGCGCCGCAGACGTTGCGCGATCTGTTCCGCGCGCTGAACGCCACGCCCGCCCAGACCTTCATGAAGCTGGAATTGCCGGCTGCGTTGCCGTTCATCTTCGCCGGCTTGCGCGTGGGCGGCACGCTCTCGATGGTGGGCGCGATCGCCGGCGAGTTCCTCAGCGCCGACCGCGGCCTGGGCTTTTTGGTCAACCTGGGCAACAGCTTCTACGACACGCCGCTGGTGATCGTCGGCGTGCTCACCATCGTGGGCTTGGCGCTGAGCGTGTATGGCGCGATCCGCCTGGTCGAACGCGCGTTGCGCGTGGAACGCTGGGCGGCGTGACAGTTTGAGTTGTTGAGGAGCTTAAAGATGCGAAGGTTCACGTTGTCATTAGTTGGGTTGTCGTGTGCGATCGCCTTGAGTGGATGTGCCCTGCCGGCGCCGCCTCCGCGGGCCGGCGCGCCGCCGGCCGGCCTGACCAGGATCAGGCTGCCGATGAGCTACATCCCAAACGTCCAGTTCGCCCCGTTCTACGTCGCCGTCGAGCGCGGGTACTTTGCCGAAGCCGGCATCGAGATCGAGTTCGACTACAGTTTCGAGACAGACGGGGTCAAGTTGGTCGCCGCCGGCGACCTGCCCTTCGCCGTGGTCAGCGGTGAGCAGGTCGTCCTGGCCCGCGCCCAGGGACTGCCGATTAAATACTTCGTCCAGTGGTACCGCCGCTTCCCAATCGCCATCTTCAGCCTGAAAGAGCGCAACATCACCAAGCCAGAAGATTTAAAGGGCAAGACGGTGGGCGTCCCCGGTTTCTTCGGCGCGACCTACGTAGGCTGGCGGGCCTTTCTGGATGCTCACGGGCTGAGCGAGGGCGACATCAACGTACAGGAGATCGGCTTCACCCAGGCAGCCGCTGTGCAGCAGGGCAAGGTGGACGCCGCCGTGGGCTATATCGTCAACGAGCCGATCGTGCTCGAGGCCAACGGCTTTGCCGTGAACGTCTTTCGCGTCGGCGACGAGGTGGATATGGTGGCCAATGGGCTGATCACCAACGAGAAGACCATAGAGGAAAACCCCGCCCTAGTGCGCAGCATGGCGCGCGCCGTGCTGCGCGGCATCCGCGATGCGCTCGCCGACCCAGACGCAGCCATGCGCATCTCCGCCAAATTCGTCGAGGGGCTACAGCCGGATGACCCAATCCAGAAACGCGTGTTGCAAGCCACCATCGAACTCATGAGGGGCGAGCCGCTGGGCGCCTCGACGGCTGCGGCCTGGGAGAAGACGCAGGACGTGTTGTTGAAGATGGGGCAGGTTCGCACCAAGCTCGACGTGAACGCCTACTTCACCAACGCCTTTTTGCCGTAGCTTCATCGCGTCGCTGGGCGTTGCGCGCGGCGCAGCGCCCAGCGCGCCATGTGCCATGCTCATCGCCGAACACATCTCGCACACCTATCCAAACGGGGTAGAGGCGCTGCGCCAGTTCTTGCTACAGCTCAGCGCCGGCCAGTTCATGGCCATCGTCGGCCCCAGCGGCTGTGGCAAGAGCACCCTGCTGCGCGTGCTCGCCGGCCTGTTGCGGCCCACGTCGGGCAAGGTCTGGCTGGCGGGCGAGCCGGTCACCCAGCCCTCGCCGCGGATCGGGATGATGTTTCAGGACGCGGCCCTCTTGCCCTGGCGCACCGTGGCGCAGAACATCCGCCTGCCGCTGGAGCTGGGCTGGCGAGGGAACGCCCATTTCTCGGTCGAGGAACTCATTCAGCTCGTCGGTCTGCGCGGCTTCGAGCATGCCTATCCCCGTGAGCTGAGCGGTGGGATGGCGCAGCGCGTCTCGCTGGCCCGCGCGCTGATCACCCGCCCACCTGTGCTGCTGCTGGATGAGCCGTTCGGCGCGCTCGATGCGATGACCCGCGAGAATTTGACGGCGGCGCTGGAGGGCATTCTGCGCGCCACCCAGACGACGGCCGTGATGGTCACCCATAGCATCGCCGAGGCGGTCTTCCTGGCCGATCAGGTTGTGGTCTCGTCGCCCCGTCCGGGGCGGCCCGTGGGGATTGTGCGCGTCACGCTGCCCAGGCCGCGGCACTGGGGGATGGAAAGCTGGCCGGAGTTCGGCCACTTGGTCGGTCAGGTGCGCGCGCTGTTGGCGCAGCCGCTGGTCGAGCCGGCGCGTTAACTGATCCCCCGCTCGCTCTCCGGGCGCAGGAAATCGGGCAAGCGCGCGGTCGCCTTTTGAAGGCTCGGTTGCGCCAGCGCGATCAGCGCGCTCTGTAGCTGGCCGGGTTCGATGTGGCGGATCAGCCGGCCGTTGTGCGCGATGCTGATCGAGCCGCGTTCTTCGGAGACGATCACGGCAATCGCGTCGGTCCCCTCCGTGACGCCGATGCCGGCCCGATGTCTCAGCCCGATGCGCACATCAGCGGGCACCGAGTTCGTCAGCGGCAACACACAGCCGGCGGCGGCCACTCGCCCTTGGCGGATGATCACCCCGCCGTCGTGAAGCGGCGTATGAGGGTCAAAGATGGTGAGCAACAACTCAGGCGTCAGCTCGGCATCCAGCGGCACGCCGGTCTCGATGATCGCCTGAAGGCCGGTGTCGCGCTCGATCACGATCAGCGCGCCGTGACGCCGAGCGGCCAAGCGCTGGGCGGCGTCGCTGATCTTGCGCACCATCACCTCCAGCTCGCTCTTACGCGCCGTAATCAGCATCTCATTGAAGCGGCCCAACCGCTCCAGCGCTCGCCGCAACTCCGGTTGGAAGATCACCGGGATGGCCACCAGCAGCGCTGGCAGGGCCGTGCGCATCACCAAGTTAAAGGTGGGCAACTGCGCTGCGCCGCTCAGCAGGACGCTGATCACGCCGAGGACCAATAGCCCGCGCAGCAGAGGCACCGCCTGGGTCGCCCGCACCAGCAGCAACACGACAAAGAAGATCAGCGACACCAGGGCGATGTCGAGGATGGCGAGCCAGTTCAACCTTTGGATAACCCAGAAGAAATCGCTCATTATGTTGACCGCGCAAGGGCCGGCTGATGATATGGCAGGGCGAGCGCGCTGGATACCTTAAGATGATTCTAGCGCAGCGACGTTTGGGCGCACTCACCGACAGAGGCAACCCTCCCACAAGCCATGTTGCCAAAAAAGGCGAATCTATAGAGGTGGGCGGCGGCACTGCTGTCGCCCACCCAGCGTTCTGTCCCTATTAATGCACTCTGGCGCATTCGCAGCGCAGGGCGAGATTCCTTAACGTGAGTTCGGATTTGCACAGGAGCGTTTTGTTCAGCTCGTCATACAGTCTGTCATGCCAACGCGAAGCATGACATGGGATGGGGTGCGGCTTTGGTGGTGCCGTTGGGCTTCGATTGGGCAAGCGCTTAGATGCTTCGTTTCGCTCGGCATGACACGCCAAACGATCGCCCCTGTTCATGAACGCATCCCCTGACCACAGGCAGCCCATATAATCGATCTGATGAGGGTGCGGTGGTGCCCTCCATAACCCCCTTAAAGGAGAACCGAGATGAAACAGAAAGTGACGGCCTTGCTGCTGGCGTGGGCGATGACGGTGACGCTGGGGTGCGGCCTGATTGATGCGCTCTTCGGCAGCGGCAACGCGCAACGACCGGCTACGATGTGGGCTGATGTGCCACAAATGGAGGGCATGACGCAGGAGAACCTGGACCTGCCCCTGCCGCTGCGGCTGATCTTGCAAGGCTTGGTCCAATCGGCCGGCGCCAGCGAGGGCATTCGCGTGGACAACTTCCAACTCCTGGCCTTCACCTCATCCAGCAAGTCGCCCGCCGACGTGAAGGCGTTCTACACCCTGGAGCGCATGCGGAGCGCCGGCT
>DAOTYZ010000226.1:0-4128 GCA_034434555.1 Candidatus Roseilinea sp. | reverse complement strand
CTGACTGATAGGGGTCATTGCGCGCTGAGCAGAATGATACCCGTCCGCGGCCCCATCGTGATGGCCGACTCCGCCGGATTGCCCTGGAGGGTCTTGTAGGCTGCGTCTAAGGTGGTTCGCTTCTGTTCGTTGCTGGGATTCACCAACACCAGGCCGCGGCTAAAGCGGCGCTGATAGATGCCGCTGCTGAGCTTGGTGTAAGGCTCGACCGGCGCGCCGATCGGCGCGCTCAAGATCGGGTCGCCGGCGTATGTCGGGTCGGCGCTGGCAAACTGAAAGTAGGTGTAGCTCCCGTTCTTGCCTAGCAGGTAGGAGGCCGTGGCGTAGTTGAGCCATTGGCGGGTCAGGTCGGCCGGCGCTTCCCCCAGCGGCGTGGTGAGCAATACGATCTTATCGTCCTGCGAGGCGACGCTTAGATAGTCCACATCGCGCTTCCACTCGGCCTCTGGTTTGAACTCGTTGGTCTTGCTCAGCGGGGTGCGCAGGAAGTGCTCGATGTGGATGCCGTCGGCCAGCGTCGCCAGCGTTTGCGCTTCCTCTCGGCGCGCTGCAAAGGCTGCGCCATCGCGCCAGGCGTAGCCGCCGATGATGATCAACTTGTTAGGGATGCGGTCTCGGATTGCCCGCAGCAGCCCCTCGACGGCCTCACGGCGCTGCTGTTCGGTGAATGGCCTGGTGGCCGTGAAGACCGGCGCAGCAGTGGGCCGGATCAGGTCAACCCCCACTTCCTGGAGCAGGATGCCGTCGAACGCCCCCGTGTTGATCAAGCTGGCTGCCTCCTCGGCCAGCCGGCTGCGCACTTCCTCCTTGCGTATATCCAGCAGCGGCGCTTGGCTATTCGCTGAGCTAAACGCGATCCGCCGATTTCGGTCGTAGAGCAACCAATCTGGCCGGCTGGTTTGCAGCTCGCTAAGCTGCTCAGGAGCAGCAGCAACCTGCTGTTGGGCCAGCGCGATCAAAAACTGATTGCGTGTGCGCTGATAGTCGCGCGCGGCATCGCCCACAGCCAGGTCGAGGAAGCCGGGGAAGGCCTCAGCCGATTGAAGCTGGCTGCTCCACAGCCCGATCGCGGCGGTGCTCTCTTGAGGTTTGCGCTTGGGCGCCGGCGTCGGCGGGATAGGCGTATCTGTGGGCAGGGGTTGTGGGGTAGGGGTGAGTGTGGCTTGTGGCGGCGGCGCTGCGGTGACAAAAGCGACCGGGGACGGAAGGACCTCAACCGCAGCCAGCGGTTCACCCAAGTTGCCACATCCGCTCAGCAGCGCGAGGAGCCCTGCGCTTGCGCCGGCTGCAAGACAGCGTCGGGCAAGAGAGGGGCGCTTAGACGCCGAACGCATCCCTGAGTTTGTCGAAGAAGCCCTTCTCCTGCTGTGGGACGACCTCTTTGCCCAGCGTCTTGGCCAGTTCCATGAATAAGCGCTTTTGCTCAGCGGTCAGCGACTGCGGCACTTGCACCGTCACGATGACGATTTGATCGCCGCGTGTGTTGCGGCGCAGGTGAGGCACGCCTTTGCCTTTGAGTCGGAAGACGCTCCCGCTCTGCGTGCCGGCGGGAATGACCAGCTTTTCCTTGCCGTCCACTGTTGGCACTTCGATTTCATCGCCCAGCGCAGCCTGTGCGATATTGATCGAGATTTCAACGATGATGTCCTCGTCCTTGCGCCGGAAGAAGGGATGAGGGGCGACGTTGATGACGACGTAGAGGTTGCCGGGTTGTCCGCCGTTGATGCCTGGCTCACCCTCGCCATTTAGGCGAATCTGCGTGCCGGTGTCCACGCCGGGCGGAATGGTGACGACCAAGGTGCGGGTGACGCGCACCTGTTTGCGCCCGCCGCACTGCCGGCAGGGCGTCGTGATCACTTCGCCCGTGCCGTTGCACGTGGGGCAGGTGGCGACGCTGACAAAAGAGCCGAGGATGCTCTGCTGGACGCGGCGCACCTCGCCGGTGCCGTTGCAGGTGCGACAGCGCACTGGTGTCGTGCCGGGTTCAGCGCCCGACCCGTTGCACCGCGGGCAGGTCTCATTGCGGACGACCTCGATCTCTTTCTCGGTGCCGAAAACGGCCTCCAGAAAGTCAATCTTGAGGTCATAGCGCAGGTCGGCGCCGCGCCGCGGGCTGCGTCTGGTTTGGGCGTTGGCGCGCGCAAAGCCGCTGAAGAACTCGTTAAAGATATCGCTGATGTCGCTGAATCCCTCTGCGCCGAAGCCGCCCTGCGCGCCGCCGTGGCCGTAACGATCGTAGGCCGCGCGCTTCTGCTCGTCACTGAGCACCTCGTAGGCCTCGTTGATCTCCTTGAAGCGGCTCTCGGCATCTGGCGAGCGGTTTACATCTGGGTGATACTGACGCGCCAGCCGGCGGAAGGCCTTTTTGATGTCCTCCTGGCTGGCGTCGCGCGAGACGCCGAGCACTTCGTAATAATCACGCTTTGCAGGAGACATACCGTGTCAGCTCGCAATGAAGTAAGCTGCACCTACGCAATACGGAATGCGTATTACGTATTGCGTATTATGTATTGCGTATTCCTACCTCGTCTCTCTAAATTCGCCTTCAACGACATCACCATCGGGGGGTGGTTGCTTGCCCTCAGAAGGGTTGGCGTCTTTCTCGCTTGACTGATTGCCGGTAGCGCTGGCCTGTTGATACATGGCTGCGCCGATCTGGCTGAAGACCTGTTTGAGGTCTGCCGTGGCGTTGCGCATGGCGGCGACGTCGTCGCCCATAATCGCCTGACGCACAGCGGTGATCTTGGATTCGAGTTCAGCCTTCTTGTCGGCGGGGATTTTGTCACCGTTCTCCCGCAGGAACTTCTCGGCCTGGTAGGCCGCGTTGTCACCCTCGTTGTGTGCCTCCACCCGCTCACGACGTGCCTTGTCTTCGGCGGCGTAGGTTTGCGCTTCGCGCACCATGCGCTCGATTTCGTCTTTAGCCAGACCGGATGACGGCTGGATGGTGATGTGTGCGCTCTTGCCAGTGGCCCTGTCGGTCGCTGTGACGTTCAGGATGCCATTGGCGTCAATGTCGAACGACACTTCGATCTGTGGCACGCCGCGCGGAGCAGGCGGGATGCCATCGAGGATGAACTTGCCAAGCGACTTGTTGTCAGCGGCCATAGGGCGCTCGCCCTGCACGATGTGGATCTCAACGCTGGTCTGGTTATCTGTGGCCGTGCTGAAGATCTGGCTCTTGCGGGTGGGGATGGTGGTGTTGCGCTCGATCAACGGGGTTGCCACGCCGCCCAGCGTCTCGATGCTCAGCGTGAGCGGAGTCACGTCCAGCAACAGCACGTCGCGCACCTCGCCGCCCAGCACGCCGGCCTGCACCGCGGCGCCAATGGCGACGACTTCATCGGGGTTCACACTGCGGTTGGGTTCTTTGCCAAAAGCGCGGCGGACCGCCTCTTGAATGGCCGGCATGCGCGTCATGCCGCCCACCAACACGACTTCGTCAATGTTGTTCTTGGTGATGCCGGCGTCCTTGAGCGCAAGTTCACAAGGCCCCATGCTCCGCGCAATCAGGTCCTCGGTCAGTTGCTCCAACCGGGAACGGGTGAGCCTGGTCACCAGGTGCTTAGGCCCGCTGGCATCGGCGGTGAGATACGGCAGATTGATCTCGGTCTCCATCACCGACGAAAGCTCAATCTTGGCCTTCTCGGCGGCTTCCTTCAGCCGCTGCAGCGCCTGGCGGTCGTTGCGGATGTCTATGCCCGTCTCCTTCTTAAACAGGTCAATCAGGTATTCCATGATGCGGTTATCGAAGTCGTCCCCGCCGAGGAAGGTATCGCCGTTGGTCGCTTTGACCTCGAACACGCCGTCGCCGACCTCCAGCACGCTCACATCGAAGGTGCCGCCGCCCATGTCATACACGACGATGGTCTCATCCTTCTTCTTATCCAGCCCATAGGCCAGCGAAGATGCTGTTGGCTCGTTGATAATGCGCAGCACCTCAAGGCCGGCGATCTTGCCGGCGTCTTTGGTGGCCTGGCGCTGGGCATCATTAAAGTAAGCCGGCACGGTGATCACCGCCTGGGTCACCGGCTCGCCCAAGTAGGCTTCGGCATCGGCTTTGATCTTTTGAAGGATCATCGCGCTGATCTCCTGGGGCGAGTATTCCTTGCCGCCCATGATCACGCG
>DAOTYZ010000225.1:0-1669 GCA_034434555.1 Candidatus Roseilinea sp. | reverse complement strand
TATGGCGGGGTGGACATCGTGGTGAACAACGCCGGCATCGCCAGCAGCGCGCCGGTCGAAGAGACCTCGCTGGCCGAGTGGCAGCGCAACATGGACGTGCTGGCCACCGGTTACTTCCTGGTGGCCCGCGAGGCCTTCCGCGTGCTCAAGCAGCAGGGGCGGGGCGGCGCGCTCATCTTCATCTGTAGCAAGAACAGCGTGGCCGCCGGCAAGAACGCCGCGGCCTACAGCGCAGCCAAAGCAGCCGAGCTTCACCTGGCGCGCTGCCTGGCCGAGGAGGGTGGCCCGTTCGGCATCCGCGTGAACAGCATCCTGCCCGACGCCGTGCTCCAGGGCAGCAGCATTTGGAACAGCCAATGGCGCGAGGCGCGCGCCAAGAATTACGGTATCCGCCCCGACGAGCTGGAGGCCTATTACGCCGCGCGGACGACGCTGAAGGTGAACGTCTTTCCAGAGGACATCGCGGAGGCAGCGCTGTTCTTCGCCTCCGACCGCTCGGCCAAGACCACCGGCGGGCTGCTCACCGTGGATGGCGGCGTGGCCGCTGCGTACGCGCGCTGACGCGCGGAAGATATCCCACACGTTATCCCACATCCTGTGTGGGATAAGCCTCATTTGGGGGCGCGTTCGTCAAGCCAAGCCATAGCGCCTGGCGATGTCCGCGGCCTGGGTGCGATTCTCGGCCTGCAGCTTGCTTAGGATATTCGAGATGTGATTCTTCACAGTGCCCTCAGTGATGAACAGGCGGCTGGCGATCTCGCGGTTGCTGGCGCCTTGGGCCAGCAACACCAGCACGTCGCGCTCGCGCTCAGATAACGCAAAGGGGACACCTTTGGCCGAGGACGAAGGGCGAACCGCAGAAGCTTGCCATGTGCGGAACACACCCCGCTGCATCTTGCCGGTCAGGTTAAAACACGCGCACCAGCGACCCTTCCTCGCGGCGGGTGACGAGGTGGGTGCGCAGGGTGTGCGGGTAGGCCGGCATCGTCCAGCGGAAGACCCACTTGGCCTGCTCCGGCAGCAGGTTGACGCAGCCATGGCTGCGCGGCCGGCCGTAGTCGTTGTGCCAGTAGGTGCCGTGAAAGGCGATCCCGCTGCCGGTGAAGTACGAGGCCCAGCTCACGCCGGGCAGGTCGTAGTAATCGTAGCCGCGCGTGCCGCCCGTCATGCGCGTGCCGGCGTTCTTGCGAAAGATGCGGAACTCGCCGCGGTTGGTGGCGAAGCTGCGCACCCCCTCCGGCGTGCGGAACGGCCCGCCGGTTGCCGTGCGCGCCGTGAACACCGGCCGGTCATACTCGTACGCGGTGACGGTCTGCGCCTTTAGATCGACCTCGATGCGCTTGTGCTCCGGCGGTACGTCGGGCGAGATCGGCGCGAAGTCCTCCGGCCCCAACGGGCGTAGGTGCTCTGCCCGCGCGTAACCTAGGCCGTAATTGCCGGCGTTGCCGTCAGCGATCAGGTACCAGGGCCGGCCATCGCTGCCCTCCACCACTCGTAGGATGCGAAACGTGCAGCCGTAATAGACAGTATGGCGCACGCCCGCTGATGGGTTCGCAGCAGCGCGCACCTCGGTCAGCGGCACCGTCACCTCCGACCACAAGCCATCTTCATCCACCTCGGCCAGCGGCTGATTAAGCACATTGTTACATGGCTGCACATTCGACGAATG
>DAOTYZ010000224.1:0-3387 GCA_034434555.1 Candidatus Roseilinea sp. | reverse complement strand
GCCAGCTTATCGTTTAAGGATTCGTTGAGCTGGCGCGCCTCTTCCAGCTCGGCGTAGCCTCGCTCGATTTCTTCGCGCTGCTGTAAAGCTTGCTGGTACTGGTTCAGCGCTGTTTGATGTTGTTTGCGCTTGGTGTTGAGCGCGTCCAGATCGCTGCGTGCGGCGCGCAGCCGGTCTTCCGCCTGCGATAGCTGAGCGCGCAGCGCGCGGGCGCGCTCGCGCGTGCGCTCGATCTCGGTCATCTTGGCCTCGGCGGCCTGCAAGGCGCGCTCTGCCTCTTCGGCAGCAACCTGGGCCTCGCGCAGTTGGTTCTCGTACTCGGGCAGGCGAGCCATCTCTGCTTCGACCCGCGCCAGCTCCATCCGAAAGCGGCTTTGCTCGGCCTCCAGCGCGTTAATCTGCGCCTTTGCTTGTTCTTCATAGGCTGCCCAGATGTCCAGGTTCAAAATCTCGCTTAAGACGGCCTTGCGCTGGGCGGGTGGTTTGAGCGTGAATTCATCGGCACGCCCTTGCTTCAAATAAGCGGAGTTGATGAACGTCTCATAACTCAGATTGAGCGTGCGGATGATCTTCTCCTGAGTTTCGGCCATGCGCGGCTCGGTGAGCTGGTTCCAACTGTTGTTGTCGGTCTTAACGAAGAACTCCAGTGACCCATTTGAGCCAGCCTGCCGGCCCTTCGCTGCCCTGCCCAAGCGGCGCGTGCGAATGACCTGATATATATGCTGGCCTTCCTGAAAGGTGAACGCGACGCGCATCTCGCTGGCGCCCTGGCGGATGAGTTCATCATCGCGCTTGGCGCGGGCTTGGCCCCAGAGCGCCCACGTGATCGCATCCAGCAGCGTGCTCTTGCCGGCGCCGTTCTCGCCCACCAGCGCGACAACGTGCAAGTTGCTGAAGTCTAGTGGCTCCGGCTCGCTATAAGCCATGAAGTTCTTTAGCTCTAATCTGAGCGGGATCATGGCGATTAGTTAAAGAACGAACCATTCGTGCTCAACGCGCCCGGCAGGATGCAGGATTAGCCGACCGATGCGAGGCGTTTCCCGGGCGCGCTCGCTTGCCGAGGCGGCCACAGCACCAGGATTGAAGAACAGCGTGCCGTTCATCTGCACGGCGCAGCTCAGGTGTGAATGGCCGAAGACGACGATGGTGGCCTCTGCGGGTTTCAGGCGAGCCAGGCGCGCGATGAGCTTCTGGTTGATGCCCGTCGCGCTGCGCTGTGCGCCCAGGCTGGCCAGCTTGTCCATCATTGAGCGAGCCAAGCTGATGTGCCCGTGCGTCAGCCAGATGACGTGTGGGCCACTGCGCAGCGTGATGCACAGCGGCAGGTCCTGATCGTGTATGCCGGTGCTGAATTGCCAGTGCAAGTTGCCGCGCACGGCGAACGTGGGCGCGATGGCCTGTAGAGCCGGCAGGATGTCCACTGTCTCCAAGTCGCCCGCGTGCAAGATCGCATCGCTGCCGCGAAGCAGCTCATACACCCTGCTCGGCATGGCCGGCAAGCGATGCGGAATGTGCGTGTCCGAGATCACGCCGACATAGCGGCAGTTCGGCAATTCAACCGTGACATGCTGTCCAGCGCCGCTCACCGAATAACGCGAAGATGTTACCATTGTCTACCTGACGATGAGCCACTCCTCCTCGATCCTAGATACCATCCTAGACTACAAACGACAGGAGGAACTGCCCAAGCGCAAGCAAGCTGCGCCGCTTCATCAGTTGCGCCGCGAAGCAGAGGCGTTGTCTCAGCCGGCGCACGACTTTGCGGGCGCGCTGCGGCGCGCCGATGGCTTGGTGGCCCTGATCGCCGAGGTCAAGCGCGCCTCGCCTTCCAAGGGCGATCTGCTGCCTGGGCCGTTTGATCCTTCGGCATTGGCCCAGATCTATGCGCAGAACGGCGCAACAGCCATCAGCGTGCTCACCGATGAGCGATTCTTTAAAGGGGCGCTGGCGCACTTGACGCAGGTGCGTCAGCGCGTGGGGCTGCCGCTGCTGCGCAAGGATTTCATCATTGATCCTTATCAGGTTTACGAGGCGCGTTTGGCAGGCGCGGACGCCGTGCTGTTGATCGTGGCAGCGCTGGACGACGCGCTGTTGCGCGACCTCATCGCGCTGGCTTACGAGCTGGCGCTGACACCGCTGGTTGAAGTTCATGATGAGCAAGAGACCGAGCGCGCCCTGGCTGCCGATGCGCGCGTGATAGGGGTGAACAATCGCAATTTGCGCACCTTCGTCACGGACATGACCGCCACGGCGCGCTGCGCACGATTGCTGCCCGAGGATGGCACGCGGGTTCTCGTTTCTGAGAGCGGTTTTTTTAGCCCTGAAGATGTGGCCCGCGCCGCTGCGATGGGTGCGCACGCGGTGCTGGTTGGGGAGTCCATTGTCACAGCCGGCGATACGGCAGCCCAGGTTCGCGCGCTGGCCAGCGTGCGCCGGCCTATCGCTGCGCCTTCAGCAAGTCGCGGATCTCGGTAAGCAGTTTGACTTCTGCGCTTGGCTCGCTGGGCGATGCAAGTGGTGTTGGCCTGCGATAAATGCGACTGACACCCTTGACCAGGAAGAACATCGCCACGGCAACGATCAGAAAATTAAGCACAGTCTGGACGAAGCGCCCCCAAGCCCAAACCGGCGCGCCGGCCTGCTGTGCCGCTTGTAAGCTGGCGTAGGATTTACCGTCGAGCGCGAAGAATAAGTCGCTGAAGTTCACGCCGGCCAGCAACAAGCCAATGGGCGGCATTACAATGTCATTGACGAGCGAGTTGATGATTGCATTAAATGCTGCGCCCATCACCACGCCCACGGCTAGGTCAATCACGTTTCCACGAGCGATGAATGCGCGAAACTCTTGCCACACGATTGCTCTCCTGGCTAAGTGTTAGTAGAAGTGAAGACGCGGGGCTAATGCGCTGCTCGCTCGCATTGCTGCCCGTCTATATTGCAGGCGAGGTGCTCTCTATCGCCGAACCGTCAACGACGGCCCAGGCTGCGGTTTGCTTCAGTGCTCTCCTGCCCTCCGGGGCGAGTTGCTCGCCGGCCACTACAGGTATAGCGACAACGCCTGGAATCTTCGCCAGCAATTTCGCTCGCCGAACAGCGCGCTCAACGTCGTAGTCGTCTATTTTGGCGGATACCTCAACAGCGAGATAAGCAACGCTGTCATCGGTGATACGCCGGCCACGCACGATCACATCCAGGCGGCTAATCTCGTCTACGTCGGCCTCGCTCAGCGCACCGTTGGCCTGAGCCTGGCTCAGGAGCTCTTCGATCTCGCTGTCAGTCAACACCTTGGACTTGCGCACGATACGTCGGAAGTAGACAAAGGGTCGCTCGCGGTACTTGCGCTCGAGGGAATCCCCTTTAAGCGTCGCTACGTCTGCCTTGAGCACC
>DAOTYZ010000223.1:0-5073 GCA_034434555.1 Candidatus Roseilinea sp. | reverse complement strand
AACGCATCCCGCCTCAGGTAACCCATGTGTAAAATCCGATCAGTGAGATAGCAGATCAGTTACCAAGAAGAGAGGACACGATGAACAGCAACGAGGTAAATACAGCTTTTGAGATTCTTATAGAGGAGATAGAACTCGTTGCAAACAACCTTAATGAGGAAGGAGCCAAGGCAATCAAAGCAGGTAGCTATGACGTAGCGCGTCGTTTAATGGACGAAGCAGAGCGGTTGGCAGACTTTCGAGAGAAAGTCAGAGCGTTACAAAAGGAGTGGGCATCTCTCCAGCCAAGGCACAGCTCGAGTGTAACCTATGCTAGCAGGAAAGTAACTAATAGTAAAGCGCGCCTTCCACGCGGACTGCGCACACCAGAAGACGCCTTTCGCAGGCCGATCTTAGAGGCGCTCGTGGAACTTGGTGGTGAAGCAAATCCTAACGAAATTTTGGACTTGGTTGGAGTAAAAATGAAAGCGACCTTAACACAGTACGATTTTCAGTCGCTTCGTTCATCACCCAAGTCCCCCCGTTGGCGCAACACAGCGCAGTGGTGCCGCAACAAACTCGTGAGGGATGGGCTGATGAGAGCGGATTCGCCCTATGGTATCTGGGCGATCTCAGAGGCAGGGCGCAGAGCACTGCAAGACGGCGACCTGTAGCAGGTGCATTCGCAGCTACTCTGATCTACGCGGAGGCGCAGAGAACACAGAGAAATAAGGCACGGCATCCTGCGGCGCTCCCAGTCCATGTTATTGGTGGATGCACTCCTCGCAGCCATCTAACGTGACGTCAGTTCGGATTTACACGTGCCCGTTCACGAAGATCGTTCTGCTCGCTATACCAGTCTGTCATGCTGAGCAGAGTGAAGCATCTAAACGCCCGCCCAAACCAAAGCCCAACGGTATCACCAAAGCCACACCCTAACCCCATGTCATGCGCGCGCAGCGAAGCGTCTAAATCTCGCCCAACCAAAGCCCTGCAGGGTCACTCCCCCGCCTCACTGTCATGCTTCGCGCCAGCGAAGCATCTAAAATCCCGCCTGGCCAAAATACTGTGAGGCCGCCGAACACGTTGCCCAATTCCCCTGCGTAAGAAAGGGGCTGTCATGCTGAGCAGCATCCGTCAGCCCGCCGCCTCGGCCATCCAGCAGCAACTTGGTGAGCTGCGAGTCTAGATTCTTCGCTACCGCTCAGAATGACAGAGTGGGGGGAGTGCTCAACTTTGGGGTGATTTGGCTCACCGAGATGAGAGGCGCAGAGAGCGCAGCAAAAATCTCTGCGTCCTTCGCGTCTCTGCGGTGCGTGTTTCTTGTATCACCTTCAAGTGGCGCACTCCCCAGGAGGTGCATCAATGCAAAAGTCGCTGGGGATAGTTTATTGGTGAACGCGCCCAGGCCGCTCCGCTCACGCTTGCTGTTGATCTATACTTTTATGCGGGCAGCCGATCTCACGCATAGCTAATATAGCCATGCTAAGTTTTGGGCTGTGGAGCGAGTCAAACCAACCGCTGCTCCGCCTATCGGTCCCGAGGACTAGCAATGCCTAAGAGCTTACGAAACAACATTATCCCGATCATCCTCATCACGCTCGTCATCGCCTACGCCGTGATGCAGTTTGCGGGCACTTCCCGTCGCGCTGAGAACTCGAATCTCACTGAGCTGGTGCGCCAGATCAACGCCGGCAATATCACCGAACTCGTCATCTCCGCTGATGGTTCCACCATTCGCGCACGGCGCAAAGACGGCGCCAACGTGCCCATCGTCGTCAATAAAGAAACCAACGTGGATGCCAGCGCCCTGCTGCGAAACTTCGGGGTATCCCCTGAGAAGCTCAACAGCCTGACCTATTCTGTCGAGGCTGTGCCGTTCATCACCCAGATATCCGGCATCTTGCTCTATTTATTGCCGGTGTTGCTGATCGGCGGCTTCTTCTTATTCAGCATGCGACGCGCACAGAGCGGTGCTGACCAAGCGTTTTCGTTTGGTCGCAGCCGCGCTCGGCGCATCAGCAGCGAGCACCCAGTGGTGACCTTCGCTGACGTGGCAGGTTGTGACGAGGCCAAGCAAGAGCTGGTCGAAGTGGTGGAATTCCTGAAGAACCCGGAGAAGTTCATCCAACTTGGCGCACGCATTCCCAAAGGTGTGCTGTTGGTTGGCCCGCCTGGGTCAGGCAAAACGCTGCTGGCCAAGGCGGTTGCCGGCGAGGCTGGCGTGCCCTTCTTCAGCCTGTCGGGGTCTGAATTCGTCGAGCTATTCGTCGGCGTCGGCGCCAGCCGCGTGCGCGATCTGTTCGACCAGGCCAAGAAAGCTGCGCCTTGTATCGTCTTCATTGATGAAATAGACGCCGTCGGTCGCCAGCGCGGTGCCGGCTTGGGCGGCGGCAACGACGAGCGAGAGCAGACGCTCAACCAGATGTTGGTGGAGATGGACGGCTTCAACACCGACACCAACGTGATCGTCACCGCGGCGACCAACCGCCCCGACATTCTGGACCCAGCGTTGCTGCGCCCTGGCCGCTTCGACCGCCGCGTGGTCGTTGATGCGCCGGACGTTAAAGGGCGCGAGGCGATCCTCAAGGTGCATACCCGCGGCAAGCCGCTTAAGTCGGATGTTGACCTCGCCATCATTGCGCGCCAGACGCCCGGCTTCACCGGCGCCGATCTAGAGAATCTGGTGAACGAGGCAGCGATCTTGGCCGCCAGAGCCGGCAAGACGGAGATCGGCCAAGAGGAGCTACAGGCGGCCATCGAGAAAGTCGCGCTTGGGCCTGAGCGCCGCAGCCGACTGATGACGCCGCGCGAGAAAGAAGTCGTGGCCTATCACGAGGCCGGTCACGCTGTCGCAGCCGCGCTCACGCCCGAAGCTGAGATCACAGTGCAAAAGGTGACCATCGTGCCGCGCGGTATGGCCGGCGGCGTCACTTGGCTGACGCCGGAGAAGGACGAGACAGCGCTTTCAGTAACTCGCAAGCGCCTAGAAGCGCAGCTCGTTTACATGCTCGCTGGTCGCGCAGCGGAGGAGATCATCTTCGAGGACGTGACCGCCGGCGCGATGAACGACCTAGAACGCGCATCTCAGATCGCCCGATCAATGGTGCGGCAATACGGCATGAGCGATGAGCTGGGACCGGTGTCCTACGGCGAGCGCAGCGATCTGATCTTCCTGGGCCGCGAGCTGGCCGAGGGGCGCAACTACAGCGAGAAGATCGCCGAGAAGATTGACAACGAGGTGACCAAGATCATCACTCGCGCCTACAATCGGGCCAAGCAGCTCTTGAACGACAACCGCGACAAGCTGGTCGCGGTGGCCAAGGCGTTGCTCGAGCGAGAGACGCTGGATGGCAGCGAGTTCAAGATGATCATGGGGTTAAACCCCGCGCCGGCTGCGCTGCCCTCGCATAACGGCGTCTCGGCGTAGCGCTTCCAAGCAACGCAGCGTCTGTAAGGACGCTGCGTTGCTTTACCTTCCCTCTAAGCTGCGAAAGCCCTCGCCGTATACCTCCTGCGCCTGCACCAGCACCATGAAGGCGCGCGGGTCAATCTGGGCCACCAGCGACTTGAGCAACGCAGTCTCCGCTCGGCTGACGACGATGAGCAGGATCGGCCGATCCGCGCCGGTATAACCACCTACGCCGGTCCAGCGCGTCACGCCGCGCCCCATGCGGGTCAGGACGGCTTGGGCAATCTCATCGGGCCGCTGGGTGATGATCAACGCCGTGCGGCTGATCTGCACGCCCTCGCTAATGGCCTCGGCAGCCACCCCGCTGGCGTAAAGCGCGATGATCGCGTAGAGCGCCTTCTCCCAGCCGAAGGACAGGCCGGCCAGCCCGATCACCAGCGCGTCGGTGAGCAGATAGCTCTGGCTCAGCGGGATGGAGCGCCAGCGCACCAGCAGCAGCGCCAGAATGTCGGTTCCGCCGGTGGTGGACTGGGCGCGGAAGACCAGCCCCATGCCGATGCCGCCGATGATGCCGCCGAAGAGGGTGTTCAGCACGATGTCATCGGTGACGCCGCGCACGCCGGCCCGCTCAAGCAGCGCGGTGACCCCACCGTAGATCGCCACCGTGACGATGGTGCGGATGAGGAATTGCCACTGGCCAAGATAGCGCATGCCGAGCGCGAACAGCGGCAGGTTTAGCAATAGCACCCAGACGCCGATCGCCACGTTGACCGGCAAGGTGCTGTGCAAGATCAAGGATAGCCCGCTCACCCCACCGGGCGCTAGATCGGCGGGCGCGAGAAACACCACCACAGACACCGCCTGGATCACCGCACCGACGATGATGAAGAGCGCATCGCGCGCGAGCAGCAAGCGCGACGCAAAACGTATGGGCATCGCGTTCAGGGTCATGGTTCAACTTAGCGGAACAGGCTGACGCTGAACAAGGTGCGCAGCAGCGCAGCCCGCTCATCTGGTTTCATCGGCACAGGCTGCGAGAGATCTTGGATAAACGCTGTGCGCAGGTCAGCGCCCAAATAGCGGTTATCGTAGAACACGTGTCGGTCAACCATCGTCGTTTGCGCGCCTTTTGAGAAGGTTTGGTCGCCAAAGAAGATGTTGCCCGTGCCCCAGTGGATGAAGCCTTCGGCGCTGATGTCGAACCCCTGCACGTGGTGGCCTTGGCTGCCGTTGACGACCACTGCGCCGGCCTCGCGCAAGGCAGCGAAGTCGCGCCGTTGGCGCAGGGTGGACTCGTAGAAGTAGTATTCCTCGTACTGTAGCGTGGCGATCACGTTGTAGCCCTCGGCGCGCAATTGGCGGATGGTCTCCACTTGATAGCTCAGGTCGCGCGGGTCGCCTGGGCTGCACGGCGCCGAGCCGGGCAAGTTCTCCTTGGCCCAATTGGCGCCGAACCAGTTGCAACCGATAAACGCGAGGCGGTTGCCGTTCACGGTCATCGTCAACGGCCTGAGCGCGTCGGCCAGGTTGCGTCCCCCGCCGAAGTAGCGCCACCCTTCTCGTTCATACATCTCCAGCGTGGGGATCAAACGCTGGTAGCCGTAATCCCAAAGGTGGTTGCCGGTGAGTTCGACCACGTCGGTGCCGACATAGCGCAGCAGCTCGATGTAGCGGGGGTCAGA
>DAOTYZ010000222.1:0-2209 GCA_034434555.1 Candidatus Roseilinea sp. | reverse complement strand
TCACTCCCGCCGGCGCGGGCGATATTGCAACGCCTCGGCCAAGTGCACCGTGGCGATCCGCTCACTGCCGGTCAGGTCGGCAATCGTGCGCGCCAGCTTGAGCACGCGGTGGAAGGCGCGCGCGCTCAACTGAAGCTGGGTCATCGCCGAACGCATCAGGCTGCGCCCGGCCTCGTCCAGCTCGCAGTAGCGCCTCACCTCCGCCACGCCCATATCGGCGTTGCAGGTGAGCGGCGTGCCAGCGAAGCGGCGGAGCTGCCGATCGCGGGCCGCTTGCACGCGCGCGCGCACAGCGGCCGACGGCTCGCCTGGGCGCATGTCGCTCAGCTTGTCGAAGTTCAACCGCGCCACCTCCAGGTGGATGTCAATCCGGTCAAGCAGCGGGCCGCTGATTTTCTTCTGGTAAGCGCTGATCTGGGCCGGCGTGCAGGTGCAGGGGCGGACCGGGTCGCCATACCAGCCGCACTTGCACGGGTTCATCGCGGCCACCAATTGAAAGCGGGCCGGGAAGCTGAGCGAGCCGGAGACGCGTGAGATGGTGACGACTTTGTCCTCCATCGGCTGGCGCAGCACCTCCAGCGTGCGCGCGTCGAACTCTGGCAACTCATCTAGGAACAGCACGCCGCGATGCGCCAGCGAGACCTCGCCGGGGCGAGGGAACTTGCCGCCGCCGATCATGCCGGCATGGCTGATCGTGTGATGCGGGGCGCGAAAGGGCCGCTGCTGGATCAACGGCGTATCCGGCGGCAGCATGTCGGCCACGCTGTAGATGCGCGTGATGTCCAACGCCTCTTCCAGCGTCAACGCCGGCAGGATGCCGGGCAGCGCGCGCGCCAGCAGCGTCTTGCCCGCGCCGGGCGAGCCGACCATCAGCACGTTATGGCCGCCGGCTGCGGCGATCTCGAGCGCGCGCTTGGCCACCTCCTGGCCTTTGATCTCGGCAAAATCCACCATCGGCTCGACGACGAACTGCGAGCGCGGCAGGTCCGCCAGCGCGATGGGGTCAGCGACCTTGAGCGGGGCAAAGCCCTTTAGACCGGCGACGAG
Organism: Candidatus Roseilinea sp.; assembly: GCA_034434555.1. GTDB lineage: Bacteria > Chloroflexota > Anaerolineae > J036 > Brachytrichaceae > JAAFGM01. The sequence goes on along the minus strand of DAOTYZ010000222.1, from coordinate 1,162 downwards.
CTGCTCCAGGCTCTCCACAGCGATGACCTCGATCCCATTCACCAGCGCGGCCTCGCCGGCGTCGGCCATCGGCACGAAGATGCGCCGGAAGCCCTGTTCGCGGGCGAAGGCCGCTGCCGGCAACACCCCTCGCACGTGGCGCACTGTGCCATCCAGCGCCAGCTCTCCCAGCACCATCGCGCCGTCCAGGCAACCAAGGTCAAGCTGTTCCGAGGCCATCAGCAAGCCGAGCGCGATCGGCAAGTCGTAGCTTGGTCCGATCTTCTTCAAATCCGCCGGCGCCAAGTTCACCGTGACGCGGTTGGTGGGGAAGAACAGGCCGCTGTTGCGGATGGCTGCGCGCACGCGCTCGCCGCTCTCCTTTACGGCTGCGTCTGGCAGGCCGACCAGCGTGAACGAGGCCAGTCCGCGGCTGCTATCCACCTCGACTTCAATCACATAGCCATCTAGGCCGACGATGGCGCAGGAGTGCACTTTGGCCAGCATGAGACCCCGTTGATGATAGAACATACAATCGGGCGCGCTTGGGGGAATAAGTGAGGAGGCGCTAGGCGTGACCGATGGTGATCGCGTGGGGGCGTAGCGTCGCCACGCCCCTCAGCATGACATGGGGTGGGGTGTGGCTTTGGTGATGCCGTCGCCCACCCTCGATTGGTTTGCCCTTATTGGTGAACGCAGCCATACAATCAAGCGCGATGGCGTTCAGCGTGCCTTTGGCTGTGGACGAGGTGTTCTTCGACTGCGACAGCACTCTCTCCTGCATCGAGGGCATAGACGAGCTGGCCCGCCTCAAAGGCGTAGAGGAGCGCATCGCAGCGCTGACCAGCGCTGCGATGGAAGGTCTCATCCCGCTTCAGGAGGTCTATGCCGAGCGGCTGCGCTTGCTCTCCCCCACCCGCGCAGACCTCAAAGCGATCGAGGATGCCTACAAGCGAAGCGTCGTGCCGGACGCACGCGAGACGATCGCTGCGCTTCAGGCGCTGGGCCGGCGGGTCTATATCGTCAGCGGTGGCCTGGCCGACGCCGTGATCGGCTTTGGGGTGTGGCTGGGCGTGCCGCGCGAGCGCATCTATGCTGTGGGCGTGACCTATAACCAGCTCAGCGGCAAGTGGTGGGATTACCAGCGCTGCGATGAGATCGGCAATCCCGAGGAGTCCTACCT
>DAOTYZ010000221.1:0-1507 GCA_034434555.1 Candidatus Roseilinea sp. | reverse complement strand
TGCCCACGACCAAAGCAACCTCCAAACGCGCAGCCCGGCGCAGCAAGCCATCCAAGCCGGCTTTTCAGATCACCTATGCCAACCTCAGCAGCGCTCTGAGCGACCCTGGGATGTTGGCGCGCTTCGATAAGGCGTTTACCCAGGTCAGCACGGCCATCGGCGAGCACGCCCACACCTACCCGATGGTCATCGCCGGCGAAGAGCGCCTGGCCAGCGCATCGTTCACCAAAACCACCCCGATCAATACCGAGCTGCCGATTGGCCACTTCCAAAAGGGCAGCGAGCAAGATGCCCACAACGCAGTTGCCGCGGCCAAGGCGGCCTTTCCGGCCTGGAGCGGGTTGCCCTGGAAGCGGCGCGTCGCGCTAATGCGCAAGGTGGCCGCGCTGATCAACCGCCGGCTGTTTGAGCTGGCCGCCTGGGTGAGCATCGAAGTAGGCAAAAGTCGCGCCGAGGCCCTGGGCGACGTCAAAGAGACCGCCGACCTAATTGACTACTACTGCGACCAGATGGAAGCTAACAACGGCTTTGTGCGGCCCCTGCTGCCGGAGGGCGGCAAGGGCCAGTCCCAGAGCGTGCTGAAGCCATACGGGGTATGGGTTGTGGTCTCGCCGTTCAACTTCCCGATGGCGCTGACCGGCGGGCCAGCTGGGGCGGCCCTCTTGGCCGGCAACACCGTCGTCATCAAGCCGGCCAGCGACACGCCGATGGCGAGCTGGCTGTTCACCCAATGCCTGCGCGATGCCGGCCTGCCGCCGGGCGTCTTCAACTACGTCACCGGGCCGGGCAGCACGGTCGGCGAGGCGCTGGTGAACCACCCGGACGTGGCCGGCATGACCTTTACCGGCTCGTTCGATGTTGGCTTTCGCCTGATCCAGCGCTTTAACCAGACCGTCCCGCGTCCGCTGATCGCCGAGATGGGCGGTAAAAATCCCGTCATCGTGAGCGACAAGGCCAATTTGGATAAGGCCGCCGAGGGTGTGGTGCGCGCGGCGTTTGGCCTGAGCGGCCAAAAGTGCAGCGCCACCAGCCGCGTCTATGTCCATCGGGCGGTCAAAGATAAGTTCCTGGCGCTGCTTAAGCAAAAGACCGAGGCGCTGCGCGTCGGCGACCCCACCCAAGCCGGTATATTCACCGGGCCAGTGTGCAACGCCAGCGGCTATCAAACGTTCCAACGCGCTTGCGACGAAGCGCGCCGTGATGGCGGGCACTTCATCACCGGCGGCTACACCTTGACCGAGGGCGAGCTGGCCAAGGGCTACTTCTGCGCGTTGACGATCGTGGATGGCCTGTCGCTCGACCACCCGCTGTTCTGCGAGGAGCTTTTCGTGCCGTTTCTGCTCGTCGGGACAGTGGACTCGCTGGAGCAGGCGATTGAGGAAGCCAACAAGGTGAAGTATGGCCTGACGGCTGGCTTCTTCAGCAAGGATCGCAAGGAGGTGCGCTACTTCCTTGACCATATTGAAGCCGGCGTGGTCTATGTCAACCGCGAGCGCGGGGCGACGAC
>DAOTYZ010000220.1:0-2028 GCA_034434555.1 Candidatus Roseilinea sp. | reverse complement strand
TGAAGGATCGGCGTGGCGAACGTGTTATCGCAGACCACGCGCGCGCCGGCTGCGTGTGCAACGCGCGCAACCGCCGCGATGTCCACGATTTGCAGGCGCGGGTTGGACGGCGTCTCGGCCCAGACGAGGCGGGTGTTGGGCCGCAGCGCAGCGGCCAGGGCGTCCAAGTCGCTCAAGTCCACGAAGTCCACCTGTAGCCCCCAACGGCGCAGCGCGCCGGTGAGCACTGCGCGTGTGCCGTAGTAGGCCTCGGCCGCAGCGATCACGTGGTCGCCTGGGTCGAGCGCTTGGAGCACCGCCGAGGTTGCCGCGTTGCCCGAAGGGAACGCGAAGGCGACAGCGCCGCCCTCCAGCGCGGCCAGCGCGCGCTCCAGGGCATGGCGATTTGGGTTGTCGTTGCGGGTGTAGATATAGCCGCCAGGGAAGCCGCCATCCGTCGCGCGCTCAAAGGTGGTGGAGAGGACCAGCGGCGGCACGATCGCGCGCGTGGTTGGGTCAACCTCGCGGCCGGCATGCACGGCGAGCGTCTCGATGCGCATCGTTCAGCCCTCGCCCCACTCCAGCTCGTACTCGCCGATGTACACAGGGTCGCCTGGCCGAATGCCCATCTGCTCCAGCGCCTGACCCACGCCGCGCTCGTAGAGCACGCGCTGGAACATGCTGACCGAATCATCAAGGTCCCAGCGCGTCATTTGCACTGTGCGCTCCAGCGCCGGCGAGATCACCCGGAAGCCGCCGCGCTCGCGCACGATCTCAAATGGGGCATCAGGCTCGTAGATCGGCGGCGGCTCTGGTTCGGTCGCCGCCGGCGCGGGCAGGACGTCCAGCAGATAGGCCGCCCGGCGCAGCAGCTCGCGGGTGTTCAACCCGCTGGCCGCCGAGATCGGCAAGGTCAGCGGCGGCTGGCCCGGGGCCGGCGGGTGCAGGGGCAGCGCGTCCAGCGGGACGTTTCGCCCGTCCGCGATCCGCCCCTCGCTCACGAATAGTTCAAAGGCCGCCTGCGCATCGGGCAGGTCCATCTTGGTCATGGCGACGAGCTGTGGCTTCTCGCTCAGGCCGTGGCCGAAGGCGGCCATCTCGCGGTTCACCGTCTCGTAGTCCTTCAGCGGGTCATCGCTCAGGCCATCGAGCAGGTGGATGAGCAGCCGAGTGCGCTCGATGTGGCGCAGAAACTCCAACCCCAGGCCGGCGCCCTGGCTGGCGCCTTCGATCAGGCCGGGGATGTCGGCCAGGACGATAGCGCGCTCGTCGCTCAGGGCAGCCACGCCGAGGTTGGGCCGCAGCGTGGTGAACGGATAGTCGGCGATCTTGGGTCGGGCTGCGGTCAGCGCAGCCAGCAGCGTGCTCTTGCCGGCGTTGGGCAGGCCGACGATGCCGACGTCGGCGATCAGCTTCAGCTCCAGGTGCAAGGTGCGGCGCTCGCCAGGCTCGCCGTTCTCGGCGATTAGCGGAGCTTGGTTGGTGGGCGTGACGAATGCAGCGTTCCCGCGCCCGCCACGCCCGCCGCGCGCGGCGATGAGCTGCTGGCCGGCGCGAGTGAGGTCGCCGAGCAAGCGACCGCTCTCAGCATCGCGGACGAGGGTGCCGGGTGGGACTTCGACGTATTTGGGCCGGCCGCTGCGGCCGGTTTTGTTCTGGCCACTGCCGTGGCGGCCATCCTCGGCCTTGAAATGGCGCTGGTACTGGAAGGGCAGCAGCGTGTTCAGGTGCGGATTGACCACTAGGATCACGTCACCGCCGCGCCCGCCATTGCCCCCATCGGGTCCGCCGCGCGGCACGTGCGCCTCGCGCCGGAAGCTCAGCGCGCCGTTGCCGCCGCGGCCGGCTTGGGCGGTAATCGTCGCTTGGTCGTAGAAGAGCGGTTGCTGGGACATGTGCAGAGAAGCTTATATTAACGTGAGTTCGGATTAACCGGCCAAGGCAGCTAGATTGAGCGACGGCTTCCTCGGCCGGTGGCAATATGCGATCAGCCCGCACAATACGTTGACCACAAAGTTAACAGGGCTGCGGTGGCGCGAGTGCTCAATC
>DAOTYZ010000219.1:0-19370 GCA_034434555.1 Candidatus Roseilinea sp. | reverse complement strand
GGCCGATGCCGCAGACGCGCGAGCACGTGCTGCTGGCGCGGCAGGTGGAAGTGCCGAGCATCGTGGTGTTTCTGAACAAGGTGGACATGATGGATGACCCGGAGCTGCTGGAGCTGGTGGAGCTGGAGCTGCGGGAGTTGCTGAACAAGTATGGGTATCCTGGGGACACGACGCCGATCGTGCGGGGGAGCGCGCTGAAGGCGCTGGAGAGCCCATCGAAGGACCCGAACGCGCCGGAGTATGCGCCGATTTTGGAGCTGATGCGGGTGGTGGATGAATACATTCCGACGCCGGTGCGGCAGGTGGACAAGCCGTTCATGATGCCGATTGAGGACGTGTTCAGCATCAAGGGGCGAGGGACAGTGGTGACCGGGCGCGTGGAGCGCGGGCGGCTGAAGGTGGGGGACACGGTGGAGATTGTGGGGCTGCGCGAGACGCGGAGCACGGTGGTGACGGGGTTGGAGATGTTCCACAAGGCGCTGGACGAGGCGGAGGCGGGGGACAACTGCGGGGTGCTGCTGCGCGGGATAGAGCGGGATGACGTGGAGCGAGGGATGGTGCTGGCGAAGCCTGGGAGCATCAAGCCGCACAGCGAGTTTGAGGCGCAGGTGTATGTGCTGAGGAAGGACGAGGGTGGGAGGCACAAGGCGTTTTTCAGCGGGTATCGGCCGCAGTTTTACATTCGGACGATGGACGTGACTGGGGAGGTGATATTGCCGGAGGGGGTGGAGATGGTGATGCCTGGGGACAACGTGACGATGCGGGTGAAGCTGATTGCGCCGGTGGCGCTGGAGCAAGGCTCGCGCTTCGCCATCCGCGAGGGCGGCTTGACCGTCGGCGCAGGCACCATCACCAAGGTGTTCGAGTAATCCGCGCAGAAGTCGGTCGAGAGTGACCTATGGCCAAGCAACGCCTTCGCATCCGGTTGAAAGCCTACGACCATCGCGCCCTTGACCGCTCAGCGCGCCAGATCGTTGAGACGGCTGAGCGCACCGGTGCAACCGTCGTCGGTCCCGTCCCGCTGCCGGTCAAGATCGAACGCTATACGGTGCGTCGTTCGCCCTTCATTGACAAAGACTCGCACGAGCATTTTGAGATCCGCACCCATAAGCGCCTGATAGATGTCATCGATCCTGATCCTAAGACGATTGAGATGCTGATGCGGCTCAACTTGCCGGCTGGCGTGGATATCGAGATTAAGTTGTGAACTGACATAACAGCGATCGCGCTCTCGCGCTAAGCAGCCTGTCGGGCTGGAGAGCCAATGATGAACCATGAGAAAGCTCATTGGACGCAAAGTGGGGATGACGCAGCTCTTCGATGAGCAGGGCAACGTCACCGGCGTGACGGTCATCGAAGCCGGCCCAAACTACGTGACGCAGGTGAAGACCGTGGAGCGAGACGGCTACAGCGCCGTGCAGCTCGGCTTTGGCGAAGTGAAGCCCAAAAAGCTCACCCGCGGCGAATTGGGCCATCTCGGCCTGCTCAAGCCGGACGACAAGCATCCCAACCGCCGCAACCTGGAGGGCGTGCCGCCGCTCGCCTATCTGGAAGAAGTCCGCATGGCCGAGGTACCCTACCGTGAGGGTGACATCATCAAAGCCGATCTCTTCGCCGTGGGCGATCGGGTAAGCGTGACCGGCACGATGAAGGGCCGGGGCTTCGCCGGCAACATCAAGCGACATGGTTTTCATCGCCAGAAGAAGACCCATGGCGCTTCGGATCGCGAGCGCGCGCCCGGCTCGATCGGTGCAGGGACGACGCCCGGCCATGTCCCCAAGGGCCGGCGCATGGCCGGCCACTATGGCAACGTGCGCACAACCGTTACCAACCTGAAGGTGATGTTGGTTGACCCGGAGCGCAATCTGATCGCCGTTGCCGGCTCGGTCCCCGGACCCAAGGGCGGCATCGTCGTCATCAAGGAATCGCACAAGAATGGAAAGCGGTGAATGACCATGAAGGTTCCAATGAAGAACTTGAGGGGCGAACTGGTGGGCGAGGTGGATCTGCCCGATGCCATCTTCGCTGCGCGCATCAGCCACCCGCTGATGCATCAGGCGCTGTTGCGCCAGAACGCCAATGCGCGCCTGGGGACGCATAAGGTGAAGACGCGCGCTGAGGTGAACCGCACCACCAAAAAGGTGTATCGCCAAAAAGGAACAGGCAACGCGCGCCAAGGTAGCCGCAAGGCGCCCCACTGGGTGGGCGGTGGCGTGGCCTTTGGCCCACAGCCGCGCAGCTACTACCAAGATATGCCAAAGAAGATGCGGCGGGCTGCGCTGCGCAGCGCGCTCTCCCAGAAAGCCGCTGACCAGCAGATCGTGGTTGTAGATAAACTGGACATCGCCTCGTCCAAGACGAAGGACTTCGCGGCAGCTATGCAGGCCCTGGGAGTGACCAAGGGGCTGGTGCTCTTGCCCGGTCGGCGCGAAGCCGTCGAGAAGTCAGCCAAGAATCTGCCCTACGTAAAGACGCTGCACGCCAGCTATCTGAATATCCGCGACATCTTTAAGTATGACCAGTTGGTCATGCCGCTGGATGCGCTGGAGGTCATCAAGGCTTGGCTGGGCTAGGAGGAAGCGCGATGCACCCATACGAGGTTCTTAAGCGACCGCTCATCACTGAGAAGACGCAGTGGCAGGCAGGTTATGAGAAGCCCCAATACGCCTTCGAAGTGGATATGCGGGCGAACAAGCACCAGATCAAAGAAGCGGTTGAGCTGGCGTTCAACGTGACAGTAACGCGGGTGAATGTGATCGTCATGCCGGCCAAGCGCCGCCGCAGCCCGCGCAGCCGGATCACCGGCCGCAAAGCCAAGAGCATCCAGCGCGCGCCGCAGTGGAAAAAGGCGATTGTCCAAGTGAGCGAGAAAGATCGCATTCCGCTCTTCGAGGGAGTTGCGTAAATGGCGGTTAAGACCTTTAAACCAGTCACGCCCAGCCGCCGCGGGATGACCGTGAGCGACTTCTCCGAGATCACCGCGCGAGAGCCGGAGAAGTCGCTGGTCGTTGGCCTGCGCAAGAGCGGCGGGCGCAACGTGCGCGGTAAGGTGACCACGCGCCATCGCGGCGGTGGCGCCAAGCGCGCTTATCGAGTTATTGACTTCAAGCGCGATAAGTTCGGCGTGCCGGCGCGCGTGGCCACGATTGAATACGATCCCAATCGCTCGGCGCGCATCGCCCTTCTGCACTACGCCGATGGGGAGAAGCGCTACATCTTGGCGCCTGTTGGCTTACAGGTGGGTGATGAGATCATGAGCGGCCCCGAAGCTGAGGTGCGTCCCGGCAATGCCCTCCCCCTCGCCAACATCCCTGTTGGCACCACGGTACATAACGTGGAACTCTACCCTGGACGGGGCGGTCAGATGGTTCGCTCCGCCGGCGCAGGCGCTCAGTTGCTGGCCAAAGAAGGCAACTACGCCACCCTGCGCATGCCAAGCGGCGAGATGCGCATGGTGTTACAAACTTGCATGGCGACCGTGGGGCAGGTGGGCAACCTGGACCACAGCAACGTCAAGCTTGGTAAGGCCGGGCGCAAGCGCTGGCTGGGCATTCGTCCAACGGTGCGCGGTTCGGCAATGTCCCCGCGTGACCATCCTCACGGTGGCGGCGAAGGGCGTTCGCCAATCGGCAAAGATGCCCCTCGCACTCCGTGGGGCAAGAAGGCGCTGGGCGTCAAGACGCGACGCAATAAGCGCACAAATGCTTTGATCGTCCGCCGGCGAGAGAAGAAGCGCCGGTGAACACCTAAGCGGCACTACGCGAGCCATGTCTAGATCACTGAAGAAAGGACCTTATATCCATCCGAAGTTGCTCAAGCGAATTGAGGAGATGAACACGCGCGGCGAAAAGCGGGTCATCAAGACCTGGTCGCGCGCGTCAACCATCTTCCCGCAAATGGTCGGTCACACGATCGCCGTGCACGACGGTCGCCGGCATATCCCTATCTACATCACCGAGAACATGGTTGGGCATAAGCTGGGTGAGTTCGCTCCAACCCGCACCTTCCGAGGGCACATTGCCAAGGAAGAGAAGAAGTGAGGGTGAAAAGATGGCGCAGTTGGCAGAAAACGAAGTGCGCGCAGTAGCGCGCTACGTGGGGATGTCCCCCCAGAAGGTGCGGTTGGTGGCCGATTTGGTGCGTGGCAAGAACGCCAAGGAGGCGCTGGAGCTGCTGCGCTTCACCCCAAAGGCAGCCGCTGAGCCGATCAGCAAGGTCATCGCCTCTGCGATTGCCAATGCGGTCGAGAACAAGCAGCTCGCCGACTCTGACCTGGTGATCAGCCAGATCTACGTAAATGGGGGGCCGACCCGTCAGTGGCGGCGCTTTGCGGCTCGCGGGCGCTTTCGCCCAATCCAGCGCAAGAGCGCGCATATCACCGTTGTGCTCAGAGATGTGAGCTATTCCGATGACGCATAAGAGGTAACCGATGGGACGTAAAGTTCACCCCTACGGCTTTCGGCTCGGCATTATCCGCGACTGGAAGAGCAGGTGGTATGCGCCAAAGCGGGAGTACACGCGCCTGCTGATGGAAGACCTGCAACTGCGCACGTATCTGCGCGAGAAGATGAACGCAGAGAACGCAGGCGTGTCTGATATTACGATTGAGCGCTTCCCTCCAAATCAGTTGCACGTTGTGGTGCACACGGCTCGGCCTGGCGTCGTGATCGGTCGCAAGGGCGCGGCAGTGAAGGAAATCCGCGAGACTATCGAGAAGATGACCGGCAAGCGGGTCAAGCTCGACATCGCCGAGATCGTCAAGCCCGACCTGGTGGCTCAGTTGGTGGCGGAGAACATCGCTCAACAAATCGAGCGGCGCATTCCGCACAACCGGGCCATGAAGCGCGCGATCCAGAACGCCATGCAGCGCGGGGCGCTGGGCATCCGGATCGAATGCGCTGGCCGGCTCAACGGCAGCGAGATGAAGCGCACCGATAAGATGATGGAGGGGCGCATCCCGCGCAGCACCCTGCGGGCTGATATTGACTTCGCCAAGGCCGAGGCCAGCACCACCTACGGGAAGATAGGCGTGAAGGTATGGATTTATAAGGGCGACGTGCTGCGTGACATGCCTCAGGAAGAGGTCACGCGACCGTCGCGCACACAGCAGGCTGGGCCGCGCGAGCGGCGCGAACGACGCGGCGGGCGCGGCAGTCGGCGCGCCGACACCGAGCGCGCTGCCCCTGCCGCCGGCGGCGAAGCAGCGAGCTAACCCCATTCCTGCGATGAATACAACGAGGTAGAGCGCCATGTTGATGCCTAAAAGGGTGAAATACCGCAAGCAAATGCGCGGGCGAATGAAAGGACAAGCCAGTCGAGGCGTGACCATTAACGCTGGCGAGTTCGGCCTACAAGCCTTGGAGCCGGCGTGGGTCACCGCTCGGCAGATCGAAGCCGTGCGCCGTGTGCTCGTCCGCGAGATGAAGCGCCGCGGCAAGGTTTGGATCCGCATCTTCCCCGATAAGCCGGTGACGGCCAAGCCGGCTGAGACGCGCATGGGCAAGGGCAAGGGCGCGGTTGATCACTGGGTTGCGGTGGTCAGGCCCGGCCGCATCATGTTCGAAGTGGCCGGCGTGCCCGAGAACATCGCCCGCGCTGCGCTGGCACAGGCAGCTTACAAACTGCCCATGCGCACCCAGATCGTGGCCGAATCGCAGACGGAAGGATGAACACCATGCGAGCGCGCGAACTGATCACCCTGCCCACGGCCGACCTGCAAGCGAAGCTGGACGACGCTTATCGCGAGCTGTTCAACCTGCGCTTTCAGAAGGCACAGGGCAACCTGGCAGATGTCAACAGCATCAAGCGCGTGCGACACAACATCGCGCGCATTAAGACCGTGCTGCGCCAGCGCGAGCTGGCCGCACAGATCGCCGCTCAGCGAGAGAGCGAAGTGAGGGAGCAATGGCCGAAGAACGACGCCGACGCTTGATCGGCACCGTGGTGAGCGACAAAATGCAAAAGACCATCGTGGTGCGCGTGGAGCGCACGCTGCGCCACCCCATCTATAAGAAGGTGCTGACGCGCAGCAAGAAGTACAAGGCTCACGATGAGAACGAATTGGCCCACGAGGGCGACCTCGTTCAGATCGTGGAGCATCGCCCGATCAGCAAAACCAAGCGTTGGATGCTGGAGCAGATCATTCAGCGCAAGGAGGGCTGACCATGATTCAGCAAGAAACGCGATTGCAAGTTGCGGATAACACCGGTGCTAAGGAACTGCTGTGCATCCATATTCACGGCGGGCATCGCCGGCGCTATGGGCGCGTGGGCGACATCATCACCGCGACTGTGAAATCGGCCAGCCCAACTGCCGATGTCAAGAAGAGCAGCGTGGTCAAAGCCGTGATCGTGCGGGTGGCCAAGGAATACCGCCGCCCAGACGGTTCCTATATTCGTTTCGACGACAACGCTGCGGTGATCTTGAGCGATGACGAGGTGAATCCGCGCGGTACGCGCATCTTCGGCCCGGTGGCACGCGAGCTGCGTGACAAGGGCTTTATGAAGATCATCTCGCTGGCCCCGGAGGTGCTATAGCTATTATGAAGAGGTGGCTGTCTGGACCAGCCAGCAGCTCGATAGGAGAAAGCGATGAAGATCAAGAAGGGCGATACGGTGCTCGTGATAACCGGCGATTACAAAGGCAAGCGCGGTGAGGTCGTGCGCGCGCTCCCCAAAGAGCAAAAGGTCGTCGTCAAAGGCGTAAACATCGTTAAGAAGCACGCCAAGCCGCGCCGCGCTGGCCGCCGCGTGGCGCAGGCCGGCATCATCGAGATGGAAATGCCGATCCACGTCTCTAACGTCAAGCTGATCGCGCCGAGCGGCAATCCTACGCGCGTGAATTATCGTCTCGTAGATGGGGTGAAGAAGCGCTACTCCAACAAGTTGGACGAGGTGTTGGACTGAGATGGCTGACCTGGGCAAGCAATATCTCGAAGAGATTCGCCCTGCCTTGATGAAGGAGTTCGGCTACAAGAACATCATGCAGGTGCCGAAGATCGAGAAAATCGTCGTCAACGTTGGGGTAGGGCGCGAGTCGGCGGATAACCCAAAGGTCGTTGATGCTGCCGTCAGCGACGTGATGATGATCACCGGCCAAAAGCCGGTCGTCACGCGGGCGCGCAAGTCCATCGCCGGCTTCAAACTGCGCGAAGGCCGACCGATCGGCGTCAAGGTCACGCTGCGTGGCAAGCGCATGTACGACTTTCTCTACCGCTTGATCCATCTGGCCTTGCCGCGCGTGCGCGACTTTCGCGGCGTGTCGCCGGATGCCTTTGATGGCCGCGGGAACTACACCTTGGGCTTGCGCGAGCAGATCATCTTTCCGGAGATCGAGTATGACAAGATTGACAAAGTGCGCGGCTTGGAGATCACCATCGTCACCACGGCGCGCACCGACGAGGAAAGCCGATCGCTGCTGCGGGCCTTTGGCATGCCGTTCAGCAAGCCAGGGGCGAAGCGGTGATCTCGCCTTGAGGAGGGATGATTGATGGCAAAGATGCCGAGAGTCGCAATGATGTATCGGGAGAAGCGCCGAAAGTATAAGGTGCGCGTGCGCAATCGCTGTGCGGTGAGTGGCCGCGCGCGCGGTTACATGCGCAAGTTCGGCGTGTCGCGCATTGTGTTTCGCGAAATGGCCCTGCGCGGCGAGATCCCCGGCGTGCGCAAAGCATCGTGGTAGCTCGAAGGAGAAGCTATGTCGAACGATACTTTGGGTGATATGCTCACGCGCATCCGCAACGCGGCTGCGGTTGGCCGCAGCTCCGTAGCGGTGAAGGCATCGAACCTGAACGTGCGCGTGGCCGAGATTTTGAAAGAGGAAGGCTATCTGGACGCCTATGAAGTGGTCGAGGTAGACGGCAAGCGCATGTTGAACTTGACCATCCGCTACAGCGGCGAGCGACGATTTCGCAAGCCGGTGATCGGCGGCCTCGAGCGCGTGAGTCGTCCAGGCAAGCGCATTTACGTGCGCAAGAGTGAGATTCCGCACGTGCTCAGCGGGATCGGCGTCGCTATCCTCTCGACGCCGAAAGGCGTGATCACCGGCAAGCAGGCGCGCCGGCTGGGCGTGGGCGGCGAAGTGTTGTGCTACGTTTACTGATTAAGCCATGTCGCGCATAGGAAAGAAACCCATCCCACTGCCTGCGGGCGTTGACGTTATGACCAACAACAGCATGGTCATCGTCAAGGGGCCAAAAGGCGAGCTGAAGCGCCCCATCCCGCCGTATATTCACGTGGCGAAGGAAGGCGCACAATTGCTCGTGCGATGCGAAAGTAGCGAGGATGAGGCGCGCGCGATGCATGGCCTGATGCGTGCGCTGATCGCAAATATGGTCACCGGCGTCTCCAGCGGGTATTCCAAAGTCCTGGAGATAGGCGCCGAGAGCGTCGGATATCGCGCCGAGATGAGCGGGAATAAGCTGATGCTCTACCTCGGTTACTCGCATCCCATCGAGTTTCCGCCCCCGCCAGGGATCACCTTCGCCACCGATGCCAAGACCCGCACCATCACCGTCAGCGGTATTGACAAAGAACTGGTTGGCGAGGTGGCGGCCCAGGTGCGCAAGTTGCGCCCGCCCGAACCCTATAAAGGCAAAGGCATTCGCTATCAGGGAGAGGTGATCCGCCGCAAGGCCGGCAAAGCCGGCAAGACCGGCAAAGGCAAGTAAATCGCCGCCGGCAGGCATCCGTGGGCCAGACCCAGGTGATGAGCGACTGCCGGCACGGAGTATCTGGATAGCCATGACACTGGACCGAAAAGAAGCGAGAGAACGACGCAGGCGACGGGTGCGCGCCAAAATCTACGGCACAGCCGCCCGCCCGCGGCTCAATGTCTTTCGCAGCCTCAACCATATTTACGCACAGTTGATTGATGACGAAGCGGGCCACACGCTGGTGGCTGCCTCCACAATGGAGAAAGCTGTTCGGGCGCAGGCGGGCTTGAAGAAGACCGAGGAAGCTGCCTTGGTGGGCAAGCTCATCGCGCAGCGCGCCCTGGAGCGGCAGATCAAGCGCGCAGTCTTCGACCGCGCCGGTTATCGCTATCACGGGCGTGTGAAAGCAGTCGCCGATGGCGCCCGAGAGGGTGGTTTAGAGTTTTAACTGAGCTATGGCAAACCAGAATCAGCAGCAGCGACGTGAACGCGAATCCAGGCGAGCTGCATCGTCTCGCCCGGACGGTGAGGGCGTGGAGCTTGACACGCGCGTGATAGATGTTGCGCGCGTGGCTAAGGTGATCCAGGGTGGCCGGCGCTTTGCCTTTCGCGCGCTGATCGTGGTGGGCGACCACAACGGGCGCGTCGGCCTGGGCATCGGCAAGGCGCGCACCGTGCAGGATGCTATACGCAAGGCAACCGAACGGGCGCGGGCCAAGATGCAGCGCATCGAAATCATTGACTCGACCATCCCGCACCAGGTCATCCAGAAGTATGGCGCGGCCAAGGTCATGCTCAAGCCGGCGTCGCCAGGCACGGGAGTGATTGCGGGCGGCGGCGTGCGCGCCGTGTTGGAGGTGGCCGGCATTAAAGACGTGCTGACCAAGTCGCTCGGCTCGCAGAGCAAGATCAACAATACTTACGCGACCTTCGTGGGCCTGCTCTCGCTCAAGAACATCCGCGAAGAAGCAAAGCGCAGGGGCAAGGACATCGCCGATGTCTCCCCTTTCTGGAGTCGCAACCATGACAAGCCAGCATGATCAAAATGAGGCGCAACCCAAGCGCATCACTGTGAAATGGGTGAAGAGCGCGATCGGTTATAGCCAGCGCCAAAAGCGCACCTTGCGTGCGCTCGGCTTCAGCCGTTTGGGTCAAGAGGTTCATCACGCTGACACGCCGCAAATTCGCGGCATGCTCAACGCCGTAAAGCATCTGGTGGAAGTCCGATGAAGCTACACGAGATCAAACCCGCTCCTGGCTCGCGGAAGCGCAAAAAGCGCAAGGGGATCGGCATCGCTGCCGGTCAGGGCAAGACGGCCGGGCGCGGCCAGAAAGGCCAAGCCGCGCGTAGCGGTGGGGTGAAAGGCCCCTACTTTGAAGGCGGGCAGTTCCCGATGGTTCGCAAGCTGCCCTTCATGCGCGGCATCGGCTTCAACAATCCTTACCGAATTGTCTATCGCCCGATCAACGTCGGTACCCTGGCCAAGAAGTTTGCGCCGGGCAGCGAAGTCAATCCGCAGGCGCTGATAGAGGCCGGCTTGGCCAGGCGCAGCGATAAATACATCGCTATCCTCGGCGTCGGTGAGCTGAACGTGCCGCTGAAGGTCGTTGCTCATAAGTTCTCCGAGTCCGCGCAACAGAAGATCGAGCAGGCCGGCGGCACTGTGGTCAAGTTAGAGGTCAAACGCGGCGGTTATCGCACCCGCTGATTCAGGCAACTTTAGATGCTACAGGTATTACGCAACGCCATTGCGCTGCCAGAGATCAGAAACAGGATCCTTTTTACCCTGTTCATCCTGGTGATCTATCGCTTGGTTTCGCACGTGCCGGTGCCCGGCGTGAACCCAGAGGTGCTACAGCAGATTCGCACCGCTGTGGAGCAGGGCCAGGCCGGCGGTTTGGGCAGCATCGTCGGCCTGCTTAGCTTGCTGTCGGGCGGGGCGGTCTTCAACTTCTCCGTCCTGGCGATGGGGGTCTATCCTTACGTGACGGCTTCCCTTATCCTGCAGTTGCTGATTCCCGTGATCCCGCGCCTGGAGGAGCTGGCGAAGGAGGGCGACCAGGGGCGGCGAAAGATCAACCGCTTGACCTACTACTTGACGGTGCCGATGGCGGCCCTGAACGCGATTGGCCAGGTCAACATCTTTGAAAGCATCGGCGCGCAGGTGACCGGCGGCGAGCGCGTGCTGCCGCAGTGGGGGTTGGACCGGCCTGAGTTCATCCTGCCGACCCTCGTCACCATTGTGACGATGACCGCGGGGACGATGTTCGCGGTCTGGCTGGGCGAGCTGATCACCGAGCAGGGCATCGGCCAGGGTTTGTCCCTGATCATCTTTGGCGGGATTGTGGCCCGTGTGCCGAGCAATGTGGCCCAGATCGCCGCTACCAACACGGCTGTGGCCACCCTGCTGGCCTTTGTCGTCATCACCGTCGTCATGGTGTTGGGCATCGTGTACATACAGGAGGGCGAGCGGCGCATCCCCGTGCAATACGGGCGGCGCGTGCGCGGCCGGCGCGTTGTGGGCGGCACAGGCACGCACATCCCCTTGAAGGTCAACACGGCCGGCATGATCCCGTTGATCTTCGCCCAGGCCATGCTGGTCTTCCCGGCCATCATCGCGGGCTTCTTCGTCAACAGCAGCGATGCCGGCGTGCAGCGCTTCGCCCAAGACGTCGTCAGCTTGTTCAGCGCCGGCCAGACCACCACGGATGCGCTTTCCTGGACGCTGGTCTTCTATACGGTGATGTACTTCCTGCTGGTCATCGGCTTCACTTACTTCTACACAGACGTGATGATGCAGCAACAGAATCTGGCCGAGAATCTCCAGAAGCAAGGTGGCTTCATCCCTGGCATCCGTCCCGGCAAGACGACGGACGTGTTCATCACCAGGGTGACGCGCCGGCTGACGTTGGTGGGGGCGCTCTTCCTGGGCTTTTTGGCCATCCTGCCGTATTTGCTCAACTTCCTCTCGCATGTGCCCGGTTTCATCTTCCTGCGACCCGTGGGCAACAACAACCTGTTGCTCTCTGGGGCTGGGCTGCTGATCGTGGTTGGCGTGGTGTTGGACACAATGCGGCAGCTCGAGGCACAGTTCCTGATGCGCAACTACGAAGGATTTATCAAGTAACGCGGCTGCCTGAGCGCCTCGAGGCTGCATGAAGATGAAGACGTTGGGGATTGTGCTGCTCGGCGCGCCCGGCGCCGGCAAAGGTACGCAGGCTGTGCTGCTCTCCAAAGACTTAGGCATCCCGCACATCTCTAGCGGTGACCTCTTTCGCGAGCACGTCAAGAACCAGACGGAGCTGGGCAAACTGGCGCAAGCGTATCTCGACCGCGGCGAGCTGGTTCCGGATGAGATCACCATTGCTATGGTGCGCGAGCGGCTCAGCCGGCCAGATACCGCGCGCGGTTTCATTCTGGATGGCTTCCCGCGCACTGTCGCACAGGCCGATGCCCTAGAACGACTGCTTGGCGAGCTGGGCAAGTGCATCACGCTCGTGCCTTACATCCGCGTTCGTGAGCACATGCTTATGGAGCGTCTGTCGCATCGCTGGACGTGTCGCGACTGTGGCGCGGTGTTTAGCTATGAATCCTTGCCACCGCGCGAGGGGTGCAAGAAAGAGGTCTGCACCGGTGAGCTTTACAAGCGCTCCGACGATAACCCGGAGACGCAGGCGCGCCGCATCCGCGTCTATCAGGAGCAGACCGCGCCGTTGGTGGACTACTACAGGGCCAAAGGTCTGCTGCGCGAGGTCAACGGCGAGCACACCATCCCTTACGTCAATCATCTGCTCCGTCAATTGATTCAAACCAGTCACTGGTGCGACTAGGTGGGCGACACGGCATGGTAGTGCTGAAGACGGCTCAGGAGATTGCACTCATGAGACAGGCTGGCCGCGTGGTGGCGATCGTGCTGGCTGAGTTAAAGGCGCGCGTCGCGCCTGGCGTCAGCCTGATGGCGCTTGACGAATTGGCAGAGAAGCTCATCCTTCAACATGGCGCGCTGCCTTCCTTCAAGAACTATCAGCCAAAAGGCGCACCCTATCCGTTTCCAGCTTCCATCTGCGCCTCGGTGAACGAGGAAGTCGTGCACGGCATTCCCGGCCCGCGCAAGCTTAAAGAAGGGGAGATCGTTAAGCTCGACGTCGGCGTGCATTACAAAGGCTATCATGCCGATTCCGCCATCACCGTGGGCGTGGGGAATATCTCGCCGCGCGCGCAGCGGCTGATAGAAACCACTCAGGAATGCCTGGCCGCGGCGATCGCGGCAGCACGCAAGGGCAATCGCTTTGGCGATATTGGCGCGGCCATCCAGCGCGTGGCTGAATCCAAAGGCTATTCAGTCGTTCATCAATATACAAGCCATGGCGTTGGCCGCGAGCTGCACGAAGGGTTCGGCTTACCAAACACAGGGCAGGCCGAGCGGGGCATGTTGCTGCGCCCAGGACTGACCATCGCGCTTGAGCCGATGATCAACGAAGGGCGGGCGGAGACAAAGGTAAAAAAAGACGGCTGGACAGTTGTAACGATTGATGGTAAACTATCAGCCCAATTTGAGCATACCATCGCCATCACCGACGGTGAGGCGGAAATTCTAACCAAGCTCGACTAGTTTGATCCGGTTGAGCGCAATCCGGCTCGCGCGCGGAGCGCGGGTCGGATTTTGTGCGCATGTCGAACAGTCAATGCAGAAAAGTAAAACGAGGTAAGCTATGAAGGTGTCCGCATCGGTTAAGCGCCGCTGCCCGAAGTGCAAGATCATCAGGCGGCATGGGCGCGTGTACGTTATTTGTGAAAACCCAAAGCACAAGCAGAGGCAAGGCTAGGAGAGGAGCATGACCAGAATAGCCGGAGTGGACCTGCCGCGTAACAAGCGCGTTGACATCGGCCTGACATACATCTACGGTATTGGGCGGACGCTGGCCAAGCAGATCCTGGCGCGCACCAATATTGACCCAGCGACGCGCATCAAAGATTTGACAGAATCGCAGGCGGCTCTCTTGCGCGAGATCGTCGAGAAAGAGTACAAGGTTGAAGGCGACCTGCGCCGCGAGGTGCAGTTGAACATCAAGCGCCTGATCGAGATCGGCGCGTATCGCGGGCTGCGCCACAAGCGCAACCTGCCGGTGCGCGGTCAGCGCACGCGCACCAATGCGCGCACGCGCAAGGGCGTGAGGAAGACGGTCGCCGGTCGCGGTCGCCGGCGCGGCGCAAAGAAGAAGTAGTCCTTCGCCGGTGCTTGTCTTCTTTCTCGAATTCTTGTTCTCTGACGAGGTTTAAGACGATATGGGTAAAGCAGGCACGACCCGCGGCGGACGCCGACAGACGAATCCGCGCCGCGCGCGCAAAAACGTGGCCCAGGGCGTGGTGCACATTCACGCCATGTTCAACAATACCATCATCACCATCACCGACAAAGCTGGGAACACGATTTGCTGGAGCAGCGCCGGCGCTTCCGGGTTTCGGGGCAACCGAAAGAGCACGCCCTTCGCAGCGCGCATCGCCGCCCAAAACGCCTACCGCGCTGCGGTGGAGAACGGCATGCAAGAGGTAGACGTCTATGTGAAAGGCCCAGGGCCTGGGCGTGAATCGGCTGTGCGCGCCCTGCAAGGCTCCGGGTTGCGCGTCCGGTCAATCGCCGACGTCACCCCCGTGCCGCACAACGGTTGCCGGCCAAAGAAGCGCCGCCGCATCTAATCCGCTCGGTATCCAAGGCCGCGCTGATTTGGAGGAAGACGGCCCGTCGTAAACAAATCAGCCGGCGCTAAGAGGACAAACGATGGCTCGACACATTGAACCGGTTTGCAGACTCTGTCGTAGAGAGGGCGAGAAACTCTTTCTGAAAGGCGCACGCTGCCTTACGCCCAAGTGCGCCCTGGAACGGCGCGGCACGCTCCCCGGCCAACATGGCCCAAGCATGCGTGACCGCCGGCCCAAAGCAAGCGATTACTCGTTGCAGTTGCGCGAGAAACAGAAGATGCGCCGCATTTACGGCGTCTTGGAAACCCAGTTCCGGCGCTACTTCCGCGAGGCATTGAAACGGCGCGGCGTGACCGGCGCTGAGTTGCTCATCCTTCTGGAGCGGCGGCTAGACAACGTTGTCTATAGGCTGGGCTTTGCCCCATCGCGGGCTGCCGCGCGTCAGCTCATCAGCCACGCGCACATGACCGTCAACGATCACCCGATCGACACCCCGTCCTATCTGGTGAAACCCGGTGACAAGATATCGGTGCGCGAAGTCAGCCGCAAGCTGAAGTACTTTAAAGAGCTGGCCGCTGACAAGGAAGATGTCGTTACGCCGAACTGGCTGACCGCCGATCGATCGACGCTCACAGGCTTTGTGAATGCCCTGCCAAAGCGAGAAGATATAGACGTGCGGTTGAACGAACAACTCGTCGTCGAGTATTACTCTCGATAGCCGTTGACATATCGTACATCCCATCAAGAGAACACAGCATGCCATCCGCACTTGTCCTTCCAAAAATTGAAGGCGATGCCTTGACCCGTGACTACGGCCGCTTCATCATCGGCGCGATGGAGCCTGGCTTTGGCGTCACGTTAGGCAACGCGCTGCGCCGCGTGCTACTGAGTTCGCTGCCCGGCGCGGCGATCACCTCTATGCGCATCACGGATGTCTATCATGAGTTCTCCGACATCCCCAACGTGCGCGAAGACGTCACCCAGTTGATGCTCAACGTCAAACAGATACGTCTGCGCATGCGAGGCGAGGGTCCGCTGCGGATGCGACTGGAGGTGCGGGGCGAGGGCGTGGTTACCGCTGGCGACATCCAAGCGCCGCCTGAGATCGAGATCGTCAACCCCGATCTCTATTTGCTGACCACCGACTCGAACAAGGCGCGCCTGGACATTGAGTTTCAGGTCGAGGCTGGGCGGGGCTACTCGCCGGCTGAGCAGCGCGACCGCCTACCGATCGGCGAATTGCCTGTGGATGCCCTGTATAGCCCTGTCCGTCGCGTCAGCTTCACAGTTGAGCCGGCGCGCATCGGCAACATCACCAATTACGACCGGCTCATCATGGAGATATGGACGGATGGCACGATCCGCCCGCAGGAAGCCCTGGCGCAGGCTGCCCACATTCTGGTTGAGCATTTGAACCTGATCGGCAGCATTAGCATCGAGGAGCCGCTGCCTGAGATCGGCACGATCGGCATCAGGAAGGGCCTGCCCAGCGAGTGGCAAAGCAAACCGATTGAGGATCTCGATCTGAGTGTGCGCGTCTATAACGCGCTTAAGCGCACCGGCATCAGCACCGTTGGGGAGCTGCTCGAGATGATGGAGAGGAGCGGTGGGGACCTGACGAATCTGCGCAACTTCGGCGAGAAGTCCATGACCGAACTCCGAGAGAAGCTGCGCGCCCGCGGCTTGCTGCCCCAAGAAGAGGCAAACGAGGTGTGATCTTATGAGGCATAGAGTATCTGGTTATAAGCTCGGTCGCTCGTCTGCCCATCGCACGGCGCTGCGCCGCACGCTGGTCACGAATCTGATCGAGCATGGCCGCATTCAGACGACCGAGGCGAAGTGCAAGGCCATTCGCGACCAGGCTGAGAAGCTGATCACCATCGCCAAGGCCGGCCTGGCGACCGAGGACAAGGCGAAACAGGTTTATGCCCGACGGTTGGTTGCCGCGCGCGTGAACGGCGGCCCAACCACCGTGCGCAAGGTGTTCGAGGTGATTGCCCCGCGCTACCTAGAGCGCAAGGGTGGCTATACGCGCATCACCAAGCTCGGGCCGCGCAAAGGCGATAACGCACCAATGGCGATTATCGAGTGGGTCTGAAGATTCGCGCACAGGTTGCCTACGATGGGACAGACTTCGTCGGCTTTCAGCGCCAGCCCAATGGCCACGGCAGAACCGTTCAGGGAGAGCTGGAAGCAGCGCTCGCCGAGGTTTGCGGCGTTCGCTGCGCGGTCGTTGGCGCCGGGCGCACCGATGCCGGCGTGCATGCCACCGGCCAGGTCGTGGCTTTTGAAGTTAATTGGCGGCATTCGCTGGATGCGCTTCAGCGGGCGTTAAACGCTGCCCTGCCGGACGATGTGGCGATAAATGCCTTGGCTGTGTGTGAGCGTGATTTTCACCCGCGCTACAGCGCGAAGAGTCGGACGTATGAGTACACGGCCTACGTCAGCGCGGTGCGCCGGCCAATGCTGCGCCGTTTCGCCTGGCAGCTCGAGCGCGCGCCAGATCTGCAAGCGATGAACGAGGCAGCGCACATGCTCGTCGGCGTGCATGACTTCGCGGCCTTCGGCAGCCCGCCGTCCGGCCGGCCGGAGGAGAGCACGGTGCGCGAGGTGTTCCGGGCCGGCTGGCAGGACTTGGGTGACTGCTTGCGCTTTACCATAGAGGCGAACGCCTTCTTGTTTCGCATGGTGCGGCGGATCGTCATGGCGTTGGTGCGCGTTGGGTGGCATGAATACGCGCCAGAGGAGATCGGCCACATCCTCGAGCGCAAAGATGCGCAGCGCGTGAAGGGGTTGGCCCCCGCCTGTGGCCTGTGTTTGGTAGAAGTAAAGTATTAAGGTTGAACCATGAAGAAGATCAGAACATACATGGCGACGCCACAAGAAGCCATCAACAGCCGACGATGGTATGTGGTGGATGCCAGCGGAGTGACGCTTGGCCGGCTGGCCAGTCAGGTTGCCCGAATCATCGTGGGCAAGCACAAGCCCATCTACTCTCCACACGTGGATTGCGGCGACTTCGTGATAGTGGTGAACGCGCAGAAGATTCGGGTCACCGGCGATAAGATGACGGAGAAGAAGTACCAGCGGCATTCAACCTACCCAGGCGGCTTCAAGGAAGAGAACTTGCGTGACCTTCTGGCGCGCCGGCCTGAGCGCGTGATCCGCTTGGCGGTCTGGGGCATGCTCCCGCATAGCCGGCTGGGCCGCAAGATGATTAAAAAACTCAAGGTCTACGGTGGCCCTGAGCATGAGCACGCGGCGCAGAAGCCCCAGCCGTTGGAAATTCGCGATTGAACTTCACTTGTCTTCAATTTGAGAGGACAAAACGATGACAGAGACACAGCAATACTTTGAGGGCGTCGGGCGTCGCAAAGAGGCGACCGCGCGCGCCAGGCTATACGTCCAAGGCAGCGGCCGCGTGCTGGTGAACGACAAGCCGGTGGACGAATACTTTGGCCGTGAGATTGACCGAATCGCTGTTTACGCACCGCTCAAGCTCACCGGCATGGAGTCTCGCTTCAATGTGAGCATCAAGGTAAACGGTGGCGGGGTGACCGGACAGGCTATCGCCGCCCGCATGGCCATCGCACGCGCCTTGTTGGAAGCCGATCCGGAGTTTCGCCTGACGTTGAAGACAGCCGGCTACCTCTCGCGCGATGCGCGTGAGAAAGAGCGCAAGAAGCCCGGCTTGAAGCGCGCGCGCAAGCGCCCAACCTATACCAAGCGCTAAACGGGAGCTGATCAAGCCATGAACCTCGTCGAGTCTCTGGAGAAGAGCCTACAGCCCAATCCCAACATCCCGCCCCTGCAGCCCGGCGACCAAGTGCGTGTGCATCAAAAGATCATCGAGGGTGATCGCGAGCGCATCCAGGTCTTTCAGGGCACTGTGATTCGCCTGCGCAAAGGTGGGGCAAATGCGAGCTTCACCGTGCGCCGGATCGCCAGCAACAACATCGGCGTCGAACGCACGTATCTGCTTCACTCGCCACGCATCGAGAAGGTAGAGGTGCTTCGCCACTCCAAGGTGCGCCGCGCACAGCTCTACTACTTCCGCAACTTGCGCGGTAAGTCGGCCCGCTTGCGCGAGCGCTTGCCGACCAACAAGACCAAAGCGGCCAAAGCAGCCGATGCTCCGGCTGAAACAGCGCCTGCAGAATCCTAAGTGCGTGTCGGCGCGATGACCAGCCCGCGCGTCCTTATTCCTCTGCCCATCCAGGATAGCGAGCAGCGCCGCTTCTCGCTGGGCAAGAACTACGTCAACAACCTGATCGCGGCGGGCGGCATGCCCATCCTCCTGCCGACCACGGCGAATGCGCTTGCCGACTGGCGAGCGTTGTATACATACGTAGACGGCGTGATGCTCACCGGCGGCGGCGACGTGGACCCGTCCCTCTTTGGCGAAACGGCCCATCCAACCACGTATGGCATTGACCGACAGCGCGACGAGATGGAGATCGCGCTGGCGCGTTGGGCCTTGCAAGATGATAAGCCGCTGTTTGCCATCTGCCGCGGGATTCAGGTCATGAACGTAGCGCTTGGCGGCTCGCTCGTTCAAGACCTGCCCACCCAGTGGGCCGGCGCGCTTCCCCACAGCGGCAACCAGCACGGCCTGGCGAGGCACGAGGCTGCCCACAGCGTCTCCATTGAACCGGGAACGCGCTTGGCGCACCTGCTGGGTGCTGAGCACGCGCAGGTGAACAGCTTTCACCATCAAGCGATCAACCGGCTGGCCGAAGGGTTGCGCGTCGTCGCGCGCGCCACCGATGGCGTCATCGAGGCTGTGGAGTTCCCCAATAAGCGCTACTACCTCGGCGTTCAGTGGCACCCAGAAGACATGGCGCCGGAGCGCGCAGACATGATGCGCTTGTTCAGTGCATTCGTCGCTGCCTGCCGCGCCTAGGACCTGTTGTTCCGCCTCCCCCTGTCATCCTGACCTCCGCCCTACTGTCATGCTGAGCGGAGCTAAGCAGCCGCATTCAACAAGGCTGTGCCGGCCTGCAACGGCGCGAGTTT
>DAOTYZ010000218.1:0-12182 GCA_034434555.1 Candidatus Roseilinea sp. | reverse complement strand
GCCGCCCTATGCCACGCCGCTGCCTGGCTTGTACTTGTGCTCATCGTCCACGCCGCCCGGCGGCGGCGTGCATGGCATGTGCGGCTACCATGCGGCGCGGCTGGCCCTGCGGCGCATGAAGTAGAAGCCAGTCCAGTGGGGAAGTGAACAGCTGGTTGCCGGGCTGTTAACGAGCGCAAGGTTGAAGACTGCGTTGGCCTTGTTCGCCTGGCGCACGAAAGGGACACCAGCATCCTGCCCCATCTTGTCATTCTGACGTCAGCGAAACAGGGGCAGTTCGCGAACCGCCCCTGCTGCGCTGCGGCAGCCTGGCAATTGATGCATAGCATGCTCGCCAATCCCCCAAGCACTTATGGGTAATGCTAAGCAGAATGACAGGGGGGCAGGGTCTTGGTGACCCTGCGCGATGACCACCGTTCACGCCAAGAACATCCGTCCCAAATCGTGGATGCACCCCAGGTAGCCACGTTTTACCGTTTCTGGGATGAGTTCTAGCGCCAACTGAGTTAGAGGATACAGTCTAGGGTGAGGGATTGCGCCGAACTGTGAGCACACCCCTACGCTCGCTCGCATGTTATGCTGAACTGCCATGCCTGCATCCGACGCGCATCCCGCCGAGCCACCGCTGGCGCGCATCCGCGCGCTGTGCGCTGCGATCTACGGGGACTCCCGCGCCGAAGAAGCTTTCACTCGACTGTGCCAAGTCATCGCGTCTTACCCACCCATTCGCCCTCGCTTCGGCGATGACCTGGCCGAGCGCGATGCGCTGTTGATCACGTATAGCGACCAAGTGCGCGCGCCTCACGAGCCGCCGCTGCGGACGCTGGCCGATTTTTGCGCAAGATATCTGGCCGGCGTCGTCAGTGCGATCCACCTGTTGCCGTTTCACCCCTATACCTCAGACGACGGCTTCGCTGTGGCCGATTACCGTGCCGCAAATCCGGACTGGGGGAGCTGGGACGACATTGCGCAGCTCGGCGCGCGCTTTCGGCTGATGTTCGATGCAGTGGTGAATCACACCTCGGCGCGGCATCCCTGGTTTCAGGCCTACCTGCGCGGCGAATCGCCGTATGTGGAGTACTTCATCACCGTAGAGGGCGAGCCGGACTTGTCGCAGGTCGTTCGCCCGCGCGCCCTGCCGCTGCTGACCGAAGTTGAGACCGCCCAGGGCCGGCGCAAGGTGTGGACCACCTTCAGCGCCGACCAGATAGACCTGAACTACGCCAATCCGATTGTGCTGGCCGAGATGGTGGACCTCTTGCTGTTTTATGCGCAGCATGGGGCTGACTTCATCCGGCTGGACGCCGTTGCATACCTCTGGAAGGCGATCGGCACGCCATGCATCCACCTGCCCAACACCCACCGCGTGGTGCAGATCTTCCGCGCGGCGCTGGATGCCGTCGCGCCCCACGTCCGCTTGATCACCGAGACCAACGTGCCCCATGCGGAGAACGTCGCCTACTTCGGCGATGGATATAACGAGGCGCAGTTGGTGTATAACTTTGCCCTGCCCCCGCTGGTCTTGCATGCGCTACAGACCGGCGATGCGCGAATGCTTTCGCAGTGGGCCGGCAGCCTGGCGTTGCCCTCTAGGCGCGTCACCTTCCTCAACTTCTTGGCCTCGCATGATGGCATTGGGCTGAATCCCGTGCGCGGCATCCTGAGCGAGCGCGAGAGCGCCGGCTTGGTCGCGCGCACGCGCGCGCTGGGCGGCTTGGTGAGCGAGAAGTTCAACAGCGATGGCTCGCGCAGCCCGTATGAGCTGAACATCAACTATTTCGACGCGCTGTGTTTCGCCCCCGCCGATGAAGCGACATGCATTGAACGATTCCTGGCCGCGCACGCGATCATGTGCGCGCTGGTCGGCGTGCCGGCGATCTACTTCCATAGTTTGTTCGGTTCGCGCGGCTGGCCGGAGGGCGTGCGCCGGCTTGGTTACAATCGCGCCATCAACCGCGAGAAGCTTTCGCGCGAGATGCTGGAGCGCGAACTGGCGGACAAGGGAACGCGGCGCGCGCGGGTCTTCAGCCGGCTGGCTCACCTCCTGCGCGCGCGGGCGACCTGCCCTGCCCTGCATCCCTTCGGCGACCAGCGCGCGCTCGACGCCGGACCGGCGATCTTCGCCCTGCTGCGCAGCGCGCCTGACGACCGCAGTCGCCTGCTCTGTCTGGTGAACGTCTCGGCCCAGCCCCAGCTCGTCCATCTGCCTTGGCGCGCCCTGCTCGGCACCAACATGCGCGACCTGATCAGCGGCGCGCGGCTGAGTGTACATGGGCCATCGCTCGAACTCGCGCCCTACCAAGCGCGCTGGCTGGTGAACGCTTGACAATGACCCCGCATCCCGGCCCGACCCATCGCATCGGCTTTATCTCCACGCGCTTCGCCGGCACCGATGGCGTCTCCTTGGAGACCTCAAAATGGGCGAGCGTGCTGACCGAGATGGGCTACGAGTGCTTCTACTTCGCCGGCCAGTGCGATCGCCCGGCCGAGCGCAGCCGCGTCGTGCCCGAGGCGTTCTATCGCCACCCGGTCATAGACGAGATCAACCGCATCGCTTTTCAGAACGATTGGCCCAACCAGTCGCACCCGGAGATCGCCGGTCTGTTTAAAGATCACTTCTCGATCTACACCCGCCCACCCAGCATCTCGCGCCGCATCCAGGAACTCAAGGACTACTTCAAGCAGCACCTCTACGACTTCGTGCGCGATTTCGCGCTGGACCTGCTGATCGTCGAGAACGCGCTGACCATCCCGCTTAACCTGCCGCTTGGGTTGGCCATCACCGAGCTGATCGCCGAGACGGGCTTTCCAACCATCGCCCATCATCACGACTTCGCCTGGGAGCGCCAACGCTTCATGGTGAACTGCGTGGGGGACTACCTGGCCGCTGCCTTCCCGCCGCGCTTGCTCTCGATCCGCCATGTGGTCATCAACTCGGTGCAGGCCAGCGAGCTGGGCCGGCGCGCCGGCCTGACCTCGCGGGTGATCCCAAACGTGATGGACTTTGACCATCCTCCACCTCCGCCCGATGGCTATGCCGATGGGCTGCGCGCGGATTTGGGCTTTAAGGACGACGAATACTTCTTCCTCCAGCCCACCCGCATCATTCAGCGCAAGGGCATTGAGCATGCCATTGAGCTGACGCGGCGGATCGGCCTGCCAGCCAAGCTGGTGATCTCCCACGCCGCCGGCGACGAGGGCACGGAATACGAGCGCCGCGTGCGCGAATACGCTGCCTTGCTCAAGGTGGACGTGTGCTTTGAGGCCGACATCGTCGCCGAGCAGCGCGGCAGGCTGCCGGACGGCCGCAAGGTCTATACCCTGGCCGACCTCTACCCGCAAGCCGACCTGGTGACGTATCCTTCCTCTATCGAGGGGTTCGGCAACGCCTTCCTCGAGGCCCTCTATTACCGCCGGCCGATCCTGGTGAACAACTACTCGATCTATGAGGTGGACATCAAGCCGAAGGGGTTCAAAGTGATCGAGTTTGACGGCTTCATCTCCGAGGCAACCCTTCACCAAGTCCGCCAAATCCTGCTCGACGAAGCCTTGGCCGCCGAGTGGGCTGAGCACAACTACCAACTGGCCAAGCGCTACTTCTCATATTCGGTGTTGCGCCTGCGCCTGAGCAGCCTGCTGGCCGACTGCTTCGGTTATCAGGTTTAACAAGATTCACCGGCTGCGTTCACCAATAGGGGCAGACCGCTCACGGGCTGATAACTGGCAAAAGTTGATTTATAGAGGGTGGGCGACGGCACTGCTGTTGCCCACCCAGAGTTCTGTCCATAACCGTGAATGCACCCAAAATCACCCAGCGCTGATGTCGAGTGGTATCTTCGTAGCGATATGTCCTCCCAGACTGCTCGGTTAAAGCGCCAGGTGGGCCTGCCCGGCGCGGTTGCGATCGGCCTCGGATCCATGGTCGGCACGGGCATCTTCGTCAGCGTCGGCATCGCTGCCGGCATCAGCGGCCCATCGGTGTTGCTGGCGATCGTCATCGCTGCGCTGGTCGCCACGTGCAACGGGCTGAACAGCGCCCAACTGGCAGCCAGCCATCCGGTCAGCGGCGGCACCTACGAGTATGGCTACCGCTACCTCACTCCTTGGCTGGGCTTCACAGCGGGCTGGATGTTCTTGCTGGCCAAATCCGCCTCAGCAGCCACAGCAGCGCTGGGGTTTGCCGGCTATTTCTCGAACGCGCTGGCGTTACCCAGCGCCGTGCTCGTCCCCTTGGCGCTGGCTGCGGTGCTGCTCCTGACTGCCGTGGCTGCCAGCGGCGTCCAGCGCTCCAACCTGATGAACGCCGCCATCGTGTCGGTGACCTTGTTCGGCCTGGCTGCGTTCGTGGTAAGCGGCTTACCTAACGTCTCGGCCGATCACTTTCTGCCATTCTTCGCCCCGAGCGGCGGGGAGGTACACGCAGTCGGCGCATTCTTGCACGCCTGCGCGTTGATGTTCGTCGCCTACACCGGCTACGGGCGCATTGCGACCTTGGGCGAAGAGGTGCGCGAACCGCGCCGCACCATCCCGCGCGCCATCGCGGCCACCATGCTCGTGACGACGGTGCTCTACGTGGCAGTGGCGGGCGTGGCCGTCGGCACGATCGGCGCCTCAACGCTTGGCCAGGTCACAGCCGGCGCGCTCGAAGCGCGGGTCGCGCCCCTGTCCATCGCCGCGCAGGGATTCGCCCTCCCGCTGGTCTCACAGGTGGTTGCGATCAGCGCTGTGACTGCCATGCTGGGCGTGCTGCTGAACTTGATCCTGGGCTTGTCGCGCGTGGCGCTGGCCATGGGCCGTCGTGGTGACATGCCGGTCGCGCTGGCTCAGCTCAACCGCGCCGGCACTACGCCGACCTGGGCGGTATGGGCAGTAGGCGTCGCGATCAGCGTGTTGGCGCTCGTCGGCAACGTGCAGCTCACCTGGTCATTTAGCGCGTTCACCGTGTTGATTTACTACGCGCTGACCAACGCAGCCGCGCTGAAGTTGCCGACGAGCCAGCGCATCTTCCCAGCATGGGTTGCGTGGGCCGGGCTGGCGGCCTGTCTGTTCCTGGCGTTCTGGGTGGAGCCGGCCATTTGGTTGGCCGGCCTGGGTTGCATTGGGCTGGGCCTGATCTGGCACGCTATCGCCCGCGCACTATATCGGCCGGCGATGTGACATGCTCAAGCGCACGCTGCTTGAAGGCGATGAGACAACGCCAGGCGACTGCCCCTGTTGATGAGCGCGCCCCCCAGAAGCTTAGCATTACCCACAAGTAGGAAGGTTTCAAGGGGGCGTTCAACTTTGGGGTGATTTGGCTCACCGAGATGAGAGGCGCAGAGAGCGCAAAAAACTTGAGTTCAGCGTTTACACGCTTGGCGTGACCAGCATGAAGCGCACAAAAGGGACACCAGCATCCTGCCTCACCCTGTCATTCTGAGCGAAAGCGAAGAATCTAAACTTGCGCCCGACTATCGGGCCGGCGCGGCCTTGGTCAACGCGGCCGCTTAGATGCTTCGTGCGCTTAATACGCCAAGCATCATCTACCTGCACGATTCTTAGCAGTGATGACGTGAAGGATGCGCTTGCTGATGACCAAAACGTGCGCCCAACTACGCAGCCTTTCATTCCGAATCGGAACACTCCCCCACCCTCACGCCCATCGCTAGAATATCCCCTTAGTGTGTCGCTGCGAGGGATCAGCGAAGTCGTGGACAGGCTGCCGGCGTTCCAAGCGCTGGTTGAGGCGCTTCGCGCGGGCAGCATTTCCGCACCACTAGGGCTGCCACGCGCTGCACGCCTGCCGGTCTTGGCCGCGCTCTGGCAGGCCTTGCAGCGGCCCACCTTATATGTCACTTCGTCCGTAGAAGCCTCGCGCGTGGCCACCGACGCGCTCGCCAGGCTAGCCGGGGCTGCGCCGTTGCGATTTGTCGAGCCGAACACCGCCTTCTACGACTCCGTCGCGCCCGTGCGCGCCGTGATCGCCCAACGCTCGGCGGTCCTGGCCGCGCTGCACGTTGGGAACACGGGTGCTCCGCCGTTGATCGTCGCTAGCCCGCGCGCGCTGATGCAACCGACGCTCTCCCCAGCGAACTTCAAAGCGCGCACCCAGATCATCAAACGCGACGCCTACCTGCGGCTGGATGCGCTTCTGGAGCATTGGCTGGCGATCGGCTATGAAACCGAATCGGTGGTCGAGCGCGTGGGGACCTTCAGCCGACGTGGGGGGATCATAGACGTCTGGTCGCCGGCCCATCCGCTGCCGATCCGGATCGAGCTATTCGGCAACCTCGCCGAGAGCATCCGCTTCTTCGATCCTGCCACGCAGCGCAGCAGCGAGGCCGCTGAGCAAGTCGCCATCACGCCGCTGGACCTGCCGCCCCCCGGCGAGCAATCACACTCGCTGATTGACCACATGAGCACAGGCGCGCTGCTGATCCTGGACGACGAAGACGAACTGCGCGCGGCGTGGAGAGAACTGGAGTCCAAAGCCGAACGCGAGCGCGAGGCGTGGCTCGCCACCGCTCAACCGGCCGCCGCGCCCGCCTATCTCACGTGGGAGGACTTCACGGCAGCGCGCGGTCGGATCTCCGGCCTCGTGCTCGGCCATGGCGAAGAAGAGGGCCTGAGCGAACATCCGCTCGCCAGGCACTTCGCCCAGCCACCACACTTCGCCGGCCAGCTCACCCCGCTCATGGAGTATCTGCGCAGCCAAACCGCAGATGGCCGGACGGCTGTCGTCGTCGTCTCGCGTCAGGCAGCGCGGTTGGCCGAGCTATGGCGCGAGCGCTACACCGCGCTGGCCGCGCACACCGCGCTCGATGCGCCCCCGGAACACGGCCTGAGCTTCGTCGTCGGCATCCTGCCCCAGGGCTTCCTCGTTCAGCAGGCGACGGCCCGGGGCGAAGGGCAGCTCGCACCTTCTTTTGTCCTGCTCACCGATGCGGAGATCTACGGTTACGTTCGCCCAGAGTGGTTCACCCGCGCGCCGGCGCGCAAGGCCGCGCCGGAGAAAGCCTTCGCCGACTGGCAACCCGGCGACGCCGTGGTGCACGAGGATTACGGCATCGGCATTTACCGCGGCCTGGTTCGGCTGACCGTCAACACCGGCACGCCGACGCAGCCGGTCGAAGGCGAGCGCGAATACCTGTTGCTGGAATACGCCGATGGCGACCGGCTCTACGTGCCGCTGCATCAGCTTGACCGCGTGACGCGCTACGTCGGCAGCGATGACGCGCAGCCCAAGCTGGATAAGCTGGGCAGCGGCGATTGGGAGCGCGCCAAGCAGAAAGCCCGCCGCGCCGCTGCCGAATTCGCCCGTGACCTGCTCCATCTCTATGCCGAGCGCGAGCTGGCCACGCGCCTGTCTTTCGGCAAGGATACCCCCTGGCAGATAGAGATGGAGTCCGCCTTCCCCTTCATCGAGACGGAAGACCAGCTCCGCGCTATTCAGGAAGTGAAGGCGGACATGGAGCAGCCGCGCCCTATGGATCGCCTGGTGGTGGGCGATGTTGGCTTTGGCAAGACTGAGGTGGCGCTGCGCGCGGCGTTTAAGGCCGTGCAGAGCGGCAAGCAGGTGGCCGTGCTGGTGCCGACGACCGTGCTGGCCCAGCAACACTGGCAGACCTTCACCCAGCGCCTAGCTCCCTATCCCGTCCGCATCGAGTCGCTCTCCCGCTTTCGCACGCCGGCGGAGAAGCGCGCCGTATTGGCCGGGCTGGAGGACGGCACGGTTGACATCGTCATCGGCACCCACGCCCTGCTCAGCGAAGGAGTGCGCTTCAAGGACCTCGGCCTGCTCATCATTGACGAAGAGCATCGCTTTGGCGTGGCCGCTAAAGAGAAGCTTAAGAAGCTGCGCAAGAGCGTTGATGTGCTCACGCTCACGGCGACCCCCATTCCGCGCACGCTGTATATGGGCCTGAGCGGCGTGCGCGCGATCAGCCGGATCGAGACGCCGCCGGCGGAGCGCCTGCCGGTGATCAGCTTCATTGGCCCCTGGGACGATGCGTTGGTCCAACAGGCCATTCGCCGCGAGCTTGACCGCGATGGCCAAGTCTTCTTCGTCCATAACCGCGTGCAGACCATTCCGATGGTCGAGCAAAAGCTGCGCCGCCTGGTGCCCGAGGCGCGGATCGCCATCGCCCATGGCCAGATGAGCGAGCGTGAACTGGCGCGCGTCATGACGCGCTTCGCGGAAAGCGCCCTGGCGCCGGCTGACGAACGGATCGACGTTTTGCTCTGCACCAATATCATCGAAAGTGGTTTGGATATCCCCAACGCCAACACGTTGATAGTGGATCAAGCTGATCACTTCGGGCTGGCGGAGCTGTATCAGTTGCGCGGACGAGTTGGCCGTTCGACGGTGCAGGCGTATGCGTATTTCTTTTACGACCGGCAAAGCAAGCTCACGGCGGAAGCGCGCGAGCGGCTGGAGGCGCTGCGCGAGTCGGCTGGCATCGGCGCCGGCTATGCAATTGCCCTGCGCGACCTGGAGATGCGCGGCGCGGGCGAGCTGCTCGGCCCAAAGCAAAGCGGCCAGGTCGCCAGCATCGGCTTTGACCTTTACACGCGCCTATTGGCCCACGAAGTGCAGCGGCTGCGCGCGATGCGCGACGGGGTCGCGCCCCCGCCGGCAGAACCACAAGCGGTGACGATTGACCTGCCGCTGACGGTGGGCCTGCCAGAGGGCTACGTCGGTGACCCCGCCCTGCGCGTGCAGCTGTACCGCCGCGCGGCCAGCCTGGAGAGCGAGGCGCAAATCCGCGCCTTTGAGGAAGAACTCGAGGATCGCTTCGGCAAGCTGCCGCCGGCAGCGCGCAACCTCACCTATCAGCTTCGCCTGAAGTTACTCGCCAACGCGCTCGGCGCGCGCAGCATCACCACGGAGGGCAATCGGGTGACCATCCGCGCGGACGCGATCAGGCGCATGAACCCACAGCAGGTGCGCCTGGCGATCGGCAGCGATGCGCTCGTGGGGCGCACCCAGGTCTCCTTTCTGCGCAGCGGGACGCCGGAGCAGTGGAAGGGGCGCTTGATGGCCGTCCTCCAACGCTTGGCTGCGCTCAAGGCGTCGCTCCCGCCGGAGACAACCGACGAGCCGCCGAGGGCTGCCGCGACGACCCGCCCGCCGGTGGTCGAAGGGCTGCCGCCGATCGCGCGCGATCAGGATTGGTGAGCATGGCGGGGCGCTCGTTGGGCCGCGCCGCTGCGGTTGTGGCCGGCTTCTACGTGCTCAGCAACATCACGGGCTTTATCGCGCGGCTGCTGATCAACGCGCGCTTTGGCGCCGGCGCGGCTCAGGATGCCTTTCGGGCCGCGTTCGTCATCCCCGACCTGCTCTTCAATGTGCTGGCCGGCGGCGCGCTGGCCTCCGCGTTCATCCCTGTCTACGTCGCGCGCATGAGCAAAGGGGAAGCAGCAGTCGCCTGGCGCTTGGCGCGCAGCGTTGGGTTCATCGTGTGCGCGCTCCTGGCTTGCCTAGCTCTCCTCGCCGCCTGGTTCGCCCAACCGCTGATCCAAAACGTGGTCGCCCGCCAGTTCGACGCCGACCAGGTGGCCCTCACGGCCTCGCTGATGCGGGTGATGCTGATCGCCACGGTGGTGTTTGGCGCGAGCGGGCTGTTCATGGGGCTATTACAGGCAAACGGTCACTTCCTCGCGCCAGCGGTCGCCCCAAGCCTATACCAACTCGGCATGATCATCGGCGCGACCGCGCTGAGCGCCTACGGCATTCACGGACTGGCGCTCGGCGTGGTGTGCGGCGCGCTGATGCACTTGGGGATACAACTCCCCGACCTGTGGCGGATCGCCCGCGCCAGCGAGCAGGCGAGCAACGATGCGCCCGCCGAGATTGGCGCAGACCTGCGCCAAGTCTTCACCCTGATGCCGCCGCGCGTCCTGGGGTTGGGCGCGGTGCAACTGAACAACTTGGTGAATACTGCGCTTGCTTCCGGCTTTCGGGGGGGCGTCTCGGCGTTCAACAACGCATTTGCCATCCTGGTGCTGCCCATCGCGGCAATTGGGCAAGCGATCGGGACGGTGATCTTCCCGGCGATCAGCGCGCACGCCGCGCGCGGTGAGCAGGAGCAGTTTGCCCGTGCCTTTGTCCGCGCGATGAACGGCGTGATAGCGCTCAGCCTGCCGGCAGCGGCGGGGCTGATCGTGCTCGGTGAGCCGCTGATCCGCTTGCTCTTCGAGCGCGGCGCCTTTGACGCGCAGGCGACGGGCTGGGTGGCGTTCGCGTTGGGCTGGCTGGCGCTCGGCCTGCCGGCGCATGCCGCGCTGGAGCTGGTGACACGGGCCTTCTACGCGCTCAAGGACAGCCTGCGTCCGGCGCTGGCGGCCGCCCTGAGCGTCGGGCTGAACATCGCCATGAGCATCGCCTTCTACCGCGCCTTCGAGGCGCTGGGCTGGTTGCCCTTTGGCGGTTTGGGCCTGGCCAATGCCTTGGCCACCACCGTAGAGACCGGCGTCTTATACGCCGTTCTGACAAAGCGGGCGCCGCAGATCGCCATACGGCCGGTGATCACGGCGCTGCGCACGGCGGGGTTGGCCACGCTGGCGATGGCGCTGGTGCTGCGCGGCTGGTTGATCCTGGCCGGCGATGGCGCCGCAGCCACGCTGGCCGCGGTTGTCCTGGGCGTAGGCGCTTACTTCGGCGCAGCGCTCCTGTTGCGCAGCGAAGAAGCCCTCCTGGCGCTCGGCGCGCTTCGGCGATCCATTGCCGCGCAGGCGCAGCGGCTGATCTAGGCCAGCGCCTGCGCCAGGTCGGCGATCAGGTCATCCGCGTGCTCGATGCCGACCGAGAGGCGAATCAACGCTGGGTCAACGGCCAGTGGGGAGTTGGCGACGCTGGTGTGCGTCATGGCTGCCGGCACTTCTATCAGCGATTCGACGCTGCCCAACGACTCGGCCAACGCGAAGAGGCGCGTGGCCTCGGCGACGCGGCGCGCCTCCGCCGGCCCACCCTTGACGACGAAGGAGATCATGCCACCGAAGCCAGACATCTGCTTGGCAGCAATGGCGTGGCCGGGGTGCGATGGGAGGCCCGGATACAGCACCTGCGCGACGCGCGGGTGCGCTGCCAGCCAGGCAGCGATGCGCATGGCGTTCGCGCTGTGCCGCTCCATGCGCAGCGGCAGGGTCTTGATGCCACGCAGGACCAGGAAGCAATCGAGCGGCCCCGGCACGGCGCCGACGGCGTTCTGAAGGAACTTTAAGCGGTCGTGCAGCGCGTCGTCGTTCAGCACCACTAGCCCGCTCACCACGTCGCTGTGGCCGCCCAGATACTTCGTCGCGCTATGCACGACGATGTCCGCGCCGAGCGCGAGCGGGCGCTGTAGATAAGGCGAGGCAAACGTGTTGTCCACCACCAGCAGCGGGCGCGCAGGCGCCTGCGCCAGCACGCCGGCGATGCCGGCGATGTCCGCTATCTTGAGCAGCGGGTTGGTGGGCGTCTCCACCCAGACCATGCGCGTGGTTGACCGCAAGGCAGCGCGCACGGCGTCTAGGTCGCCCATTTCAACGAACGAGAAAGCGATGCCGTAGTCTCGATAGACGCGCTCGAAGATGCGGTAGGTGCCGCCGTATACGTCGTTGCTGGCCAACACGTGGTCGCCGGGCCTGAGCAGGCGTAGGACGCAGTCAATCGCTGCCATGCCAGAGGCGAAAGCCAGGCCGTGCTTTCCGCCCTCAAGCGCAGCGATGCACGCTTGCAGCGCAGTGCGGGTGGGGTTGGCTGTGCGCGCGTAGTCGTATTCGGTTTCCCCGATCTTCTTCTGGACGTATGTCGAGGTTTGATAAATCGGGACCATCACCGCGCCGTAGGCGGGGTCGGGAGCTTGGCCGGCGTGAATCACAAGGGTCTCAAAGTGCATGATGACGCATTGTAGGCGCTTGCTTGCTTAGCAGGAGGCGTTCACCAATAGGAGCAACCACTGGCGGGCTGCCAACCAGCAAAGACTATCTCGTTGCTACCAAAGGTTTAGCTGCCGAATACATCGATCCCCGTTGCGATTGGCGCTTCAGAAACTTATAATGGCTAAAAATGAGTGCTGAACTTGGGGCGCGCGTCGAGACGCTAGAGTCGCTGATGGCAGATACGCTGCGCATCGTAAGGGCCACCAGCCTGGAGGTGGACCGCCTATCAAAAGAGATGCGCGCCTTTAAGGACGAAATCAGAGCCGATACGCGCGCCTTCA
>DAOTYZ010000217.1:0-1734 GCA_034434555.1 Candidatus Roseilinea sp. | reverse complement strand
GATGGCCCGCGGATGGAGGAGAGCGTCCGCCAACTGGCAACGCTTTATCCTCATGTGATGTCGGTGAGCGTCGTGCCGGTCGGCCTCACCCGCCATCATAAGTATGGCTATCGTCCACATACGCCGGCGGAAGCGCTGGCCACCCTCGAACGGGTTGAGGCTTGGCAAGCAGAGTACCGCCGAACCTTCGGCGTCGGCTTCGTATACGCCACGGACGAATGGTATTTGCTCGCCGGTCGCCCCGTGCCGGCCAAGCGGGCCTACGATGGCTTGGCGCTGCAGGCCAACGGCCTGGGCGTGGTGCGCGACTTCCTGGACGAGTGGCGACGGGTTAAGCGCAACGAGCTGCCGATGATTCGCCGCGCGCACACGCTGTTTCAAGCGGCCAGCCTGGCCACCGGCACGCTCTTTGCCCCCACCCTGACGAGCGCAGCACGCGCGTTTAGCCGCCTGACCGGCATCCCGCTGCGCGTCTTCCCCATCGTCAACGAACGGCTGGGCGAGACGATCACCGTCGCCGGCCTGCTCTGCGGTCAGGACGTCATCCGTCAACTGTGCAACGCCGATCTGTGCGGCGATTTGGTCATTCTGCCGCGCCTGATGTTCGATCATCCCGACGGCGTTGCGCTCGACGATGTGTCGCCGGCGGATATCGCCCAAGCGCTGAATAAGACGGTCGCGCTGGCCGACTGCATGGGCGATGTGCTCGATGCGCTGCTGGGAAATAGTAAACTTCTATACGCACCGGCTGCTGACATGCCGGCCATCACGCCGATGCAAGCAGGCGGCTGGGCGGTGGAGAAGTATCTTTAAGTTACGCAAATCTAAGATTTGGTTGCTGCCTATGAAGAGACATCTATCACTGTTCATCGTTGCGATGTTGATTGTTGTTTCGTTCGGCATGCAGGCCGTGCGTGCCCAGGGAGGTGTGGAGCTGACGGTGACCACGCCCTTCCTCAACGTGCGGGAAGGGCCCAGCACGGGCAACGCGATCATCGGTCGGCTGACCTGTGGACAGAAAGTGGTGGCCGATGCCAAGACCGCCGACGGTGCTTGGTATCGGATCAACTACAACGGTCGCCAGGCGTTCGTCTTCGCCCAGTTCGCTGTGCCGGGCGGCACGTGTCAATCAGGCGCGCCCGCACCTGCGCCCGCGCCAGCATCCGCACCTGCGCCGGAGGCGCCTGCCGGCACCAGCGTCACGGTCACCTCGGACTTCCTGAACGTGCGCAGTGGCCCCAGCCTGAACGACGCGATCTTGGGCCGGCTGCGGCGTGGCGACGTGGTGCAAGCGACGGCACGCACGGCCGATGGTCGCTGGCTTCAGATCCTCTACAACAACCGCCCGGCGTTCGTCTTCGCCCAATACACCACCTTTGGAGGCGCGCCGGCTGCGCCAGCACCTGCGCCCGCACCGGCTGCCCCTGCCCCGCGCCCCAGCGGCAACTGGACCTTCGAGTTGGGCGGCCACATGGGCAGCACCGCCGTGTTCAACCAGATGCGCGACATCGGCATGACCTGGGTGAAGTTCCAGACCCAGGATACGGACATCCCAGGGCGAATCGCCGCGGCCAAGGCAGCCGGCCTGAAGGTCTTGATCGGCGCAGTGGGCGACCGCAGACGAGCGGCTGACCTCAACTATCATCGCGAGTTCGCAGCGTCGTTGGTTGACCTCGTCCGGATGGGGGCTGACGCAATCGAGGTGTGGAACGAGCCTAATCTCGACCGTGAATA
>DAOTYZ010000216.1:0-14093 GCA_034434555.1 Candidatus Roseilinea sp. | reverse complement strand
AAACGCGATGCACGGTTGCCCAAACGCTGCGATGCGCATCGAGATCACGAGCGACCTTGCGGCCTAGTTCGAGGTCTAGGTAAAGGGTTGCGATCTCGTAGGGGCGCATGTCCAGCGTAATCGCACTCCATATATCCAGGCCAGGCAGTGGCGGTTCTGCCGGCTCGACAACGAGTTCGGATAGCAATTCGCCTAGCAGGTTTGTCTTGCACGCCCTTCTCACCTGGCCTGGGACACGCAAACGCACGGTGGTTGCTTGGCCGTCGAATTCAACCAGTCGCAGTATGTAGGGGTAAGGCGCTATGTCTGACTTCATCTCACGATAAAAGGCAGTGGGCACCACGCCAGACGGCTCGCACCATATACAGCCGAAAGCAGTGGGGGGCTTTGGCACATGATATGTGCTGTTATCAGCGGCGGAGTAGGCTGGTCGGGTGAACTCCTGCGCCAGCTTCCAGCGTTGCGCGTGGCTAATGCGTGCGTGAGGAATAAGGCGAATGCGGACATCTAAGCTATCATGAAAATAGTCCTCGTCCCATGGGTCATACATCGTAAGGATATGCGCAATTCTTCCCTCGCTGCCGAAGAAAGCCTGGCTGCCATCGTGAAGAACGAGCAAACCGCGTTCGCCCGCGTCTGGCGTTATATCCACAAAGTCAAGCAGTTGCAGAGCAGTGAAGGGCTGATGTACTTGCTCAAACCACTGGGGCGAAGTCATCCAGTCTCCCGAAGGGTACTTTTTAAGGTAGGTTCCTTTCGGGTCAATTTCGCTAATGCCATAGGGATGATCGTGGAACAAGCGATATGGGAAGCCAACAGATAGAAAGGTGCGCAGTGCTGCGTTCATGCCGCCATCAGGCCGCGGCAGCCGATGTGCTGTGTAGTGAACATCAACGGCTTCCCGATCTGCTGCGAGGGTGATGCTAATGTTGACTTCTGCGCCATCCTGTCCTCTTCTTAAGATGCGGATCGTTTGATCGGCCAGCTCAACCTCGGCGTGCTCAAAACGCTCTTCTTTGCCGGCGCGGACCATGAGTAAACTGGCCAGTGGCATCCCTTCTGTCAGCACGCCATCTGGGAAGGCGCGCGCCCCGATCTGGGTAATCACGCCGCGCGCACGATCCACAGTCACGTAAAGCATTTCACGCTTGAGGGTAACCGATTCAGAGGTAGCGAGATACTCAGCACGGGGTGGTGTGCTGTGCTCGTCGTCTGGGCTAATCACTCGGTAGCCGAACGGAGGCAGGTTATGCATCAGGATGGGCTGATGCGTGAGTGGGTGGTGGATGACGGCGTCTCTTTGCCAACCCAGCGGGTTGTACACGACGGGACTGCCAACTCGCCGCGCCAGCCAGCGCATCGTGCGATTCACAACATGTTCACTCAGTCCCAGGCTGCGCTCGTATGACCTTAATCCAACAAAGCCGCATAACCCTTCACATTCATCATTATCGTGATGCTGTGCTGCCAAGAGTTCGCGCCAGCTCTCCTCTAACTCCCAGGTTGGATAAACATCCCAGCTTGGGTAAGGTCTGCCGAAGAAGCCAACCATCGCTGAGAGCGATTCGGCGGCAAGTAATTGTTGTTCGGCGGTACGGCTTAGCCGGCGCAAATGATCGGCGTTCTTGCCGAGACTTACGCCGTGGAAGACCTCGGACATGTCATAGCGCCTCGGTCGAGCAGATGCACACGTGAGCCGCAGAAACTCAGACAGCGTCACGGGCACCAGTTGGAAGCGCGAGTCGGCGCGCAAGGCGCGTAGAGGGGGGAGGATGACGTCGGTCCGACACATCCAGTCAGGCGATGGCATCAATTCCAGCCATTGCAAGAGCAAGGGTGGGGATATAGTCTGTAAGGCTGGGCTATCGAGCAGCCCTTCGAAATCCTCCGGCCATTGGTGAAGGTTTAAAGCATTCCGAGGCACAGCAAGTAGCCGGCTGCCATCCATGCCCTCCCACAGGATGCAGGCCGCTTCTTCTGAAGGGATGAAAGGAGTGTGCCAAGTCCACTGAAAGAAAAGTGCGGCATACTCATACCCGACGCCACGCAAAATCTGAGGTAATTGTGGGAAGAAGTCAAATTCTTCTTCCCAGAACGTGCGTGGGCGGACGCCGAGTAAGCGAACAACAGTGCGCACACCAAAGGTGCGTTGACGAATATTGGATTCTCCGCCGTGGAATAGCCCATAGGGCTGCCCGTATGACGCACCGACGATCTCGATCAGACCTTCGCCGATCGCGGTGCGCAGCGCAGCAAGCGCATCGGGAGCCTCAACCGCTAGCTTCTCGTAGCCGATGGCATCGAAGTTCACGTGACCCTTGACGCCAGCTTCGCGGCACAGGCGAAGCATGTCTTGAACAGAGCTGGGCAAGACATCGTAGCCCCACAGCCATTCCATGTCTACCCAGTGCATGTGGTTGCCGAAGGTGTAATACAAGGGTCTGCACATACGATAGCGTTTTGGTGTTACTTCACAGCACCGCGCGTCAGTCCGCTCACGATCATGCGCTGAAAGAGGAGCACTAGAAAGAGGACAGGCACGATCATGACCATGCTGAGAGCACTAAGCAGATCCCAAGGACGCCCTCCGCCGGCTGTTGGCTGCACGGCCAGCTCAACCAATCCAACGCTCAGCGTCTTATTCGTGCCGCTCGTGGCGAACACCAATGGGTAGACCAGTTCGTTCCAAGCAATGATAAAGTTGATGATAGCCATGGTTGCCAAAGCGGGACGCATGATTGGCAAGATGATGAACCAGAATAATTGAGGCAAACGTGCCCCATCAATAATTGCTGCCTCTTCAATTTCGTAAGGAATTTGACGTAAAAAGGGAACTAAGATCCAAACTGTAAATGGCAATACCAGGGAAGACATTAGGATAACCAAGCCATGATATGTATTTATCAGATTTGTCGTCTTGAAAACCTCAAATAGAGGTACCAATCCGCCCACTTGAGGAAGGGCGATTGACATCACGAAAGCGATAAAGATAAAGTTTGCTCCGCGAAATTGTAAGCGGGCCAGGGCATAACTGGCCAAGAAAGCCGCTGCTACTGATATAAAGCTTGAACCAGCGGCAAACAGTAAAGAGTTAATAAAGTATCGTAACAGTGGAATACTATTTGCAAGAGTCTGATAATTCTCTAGTGTGAATGTGCTGAACCAGTAGCGCGGCGGCACGGTAAACAGTTCATATTTGGGTGTAAAAGAGGATAGCATTATCCAGTAAAAAGGGAAAATGATAGTAAATAAAAATGCTATTACTATTAAAAAGAAAGCCGTCTTGTCTATAAGTTTTAGCGCCCTGAAGTTCATAGTGACACCTCTACCTTACGAAAGAGAAGCAGTCCGATCACACTGGCGATTCCAACGGTAACAAAGAGAATCATGCTAATCGCAGATGCATAACCAAAGTTGAGCGCAGTGAAGGCGACCTGATAGATGCGATACGCCAACACCTGCGTAGCGAAGCCGGGACCGCCGCCCGTCATCACAAACACCAGGTCGAAGGCTGCCAGTTGCCAGACCACCATAAATAAACCAATGGTAACAATCTGCGGCATAATTAGGGGCAAAGTGATATAGAAGAATGCAGAGATTCGATTGGTGCCATCAACTCTCCCTGCTTCATAGAGGTCCTGTGGCACGCCCTGGAGCGCGGCCAGCAAGACTAGGCCAACAAAAGGCGCTGACTTCCAAGTATTAGTGGCGATAACCGCAGCCCGCGCACCCCAGAAGTCAACCAGCCAAGGAATTCTGACCCCAATTAAGCGATGGAGCAGGTCGTTGATGATCCCATACTGCACGTCATACATCCAACGAAAGCCGATCGCAGCCACCACCATCGGAATTGCCCAAGGAATAAGGTTGACTGCGCGCACGAACCCTCGCCCTGGAAATGCGCGATTTAAGATGAGCGCAATCGCTAGTCCTAAGACAATTTGTAAAACTGTAGATAGAACAACAAAAAGAATAGTGAAGTCAATACTGCTGGTTACGGCAATGTCTCTCGTGAGCGCCTGGAAATTCTTTAACCCAACAAATCGCTGAGGTGGAAATGCGGGATTCCAGTCGTGAAAACTCAGCCAAATGGTGTTGAGAAAGGGGTAAACAGCAGTAAACAGGCGCAGCGCTGCGGCTGGCAAGAGCAGCCCCACGATGACGAGCAAGATACGCCTTGTGCGCTGTGTTATGCGAAAGCGGACCACGCGCGAAGTAGGGACGGAAACCGAGGATGGAACCATGTACTTATAGCATCTGATGTGCTGGGGTCCTCGTGGCGAGGACCCCAGCACAGCGCAGGAGCTAGCTCAGCGCAGCGATGCGCTCCTTGCCCTGCTTCATTGCTTCGGAGAGCGATATTTGCTTGGTCAGATAGAGGGCAGCCATGTCGTCCACGATGGACTGTGCCTCGGCCACCTTTGGATGGAACGGTCGAGGCGCGGGCACGTTCGCTTCCGCATACTTTTGCATGTGGACGGCCAAGCCCTCGTTGCCCATGACGGCCATGATGGACTTGCGCGGCATGACAAACCAGCTTTGGCCCTTGGCGAGAATCGGCGCGTTCTCGTTATTGGTGATAAAGGCGATGAGGTCGAGTGCTTCGGCCTTGTTCGGCGCGAATTTCGGCACGGAGAATCCCCATCCGCCCCACCAGGACTTTGCGCCCGCCGGCCCAGCGGGCGGCAGCGTGAT
This sequence comes from Candidatus Roseilinea sp., assembly GCA_034434555.1. Classification (GTDB taxonomy): domain Bacteria; phylum Chloroflexota; class Anaerolineae; order J036; family Brachytrichaceae; genus JAAFGM01. The sequence continues at coordinate 9,398 of DAOTYZ010000216.1, read as the reverse complement.
CTCTGCCTTGCCCTCCTGATACCAGTTCTTGTTCCCACGCGCGACATCCCAGAAGAACGGCCATTGCCGCATGAAGGCGACGTGGTCGTTCATGTATTCCTCGTTCTGTTGGGTGTAGTCCATCGAGAGCGTAGTTTCCGGCATGATCTTGTGGGTGTGGATCAGGTCATAGGCGAATTGGAAAGCCTGCGCCGTGGCCTCGTCGAACTCGAAGAGGTTGCCGCCGGTCTGTGAAGTGAGATAGGCCATGTAGACGAACGCCAAGGCAGGCTTAATTAGCGCCTCCATCGTGCCGAAGACGGGTGGCTTGGTGAATTCCTTGCCGATCGCCACCACCTCTTCCCACGTCTTGGGGGGCTCAATCTTGCGCTCGTCAAACCAGTCCTTACGATAAAAGGTGTAACCAATGGCGAACTCGTGCGGCACGCGGTAACGCTTGCCTTCGAAGCTGTGCCAGACCTCTATCTGTTGCTTGAATGACTCGGGAAAGTCGTCCCACGTTTCTTGCGGGATTGCTTCGTCCAATGGCTGCATCCAACCTGCGCGATAGAACGATGGGCCAGAGTCATCCGCGTCACTCATCACGTCCACCGGGCTGACGCCCGACTGGAATGCGGGAGCATACTTCGTGATCATCTCGTTGCCACTGACAGGCCCGCTTTCGAGTGTGACTTTGTGGCCGGTGCGTTCCTCCCATTTTGCCAGCACGGGTTTCATCGCGTCGTGTGCGAACCCCTGAATAGCAAGCACGAGCGTTTTAGGCACAGTGCCGCGGGCTGGTGTCTCGGCAGGGGCAGGCTGCTGAGGGGCAGCAGGCGGTGCCGCGCATCCACCCAAACCGGCGGCCAGCCCTAGGCTGCCTGTGGCTATCCCCATTGCCTTCAAAAAGCGTCGTCTGGAAATTCGCGTCGTACCTCTCTCATTCATCTTTTGCCTCCTGGCTTGTTAGATAACCATAGCCGGACAACGGCCATGTAGCGAACTTACTCGGCTCCGATAGCTCGGCAGCTATTCCGTATGACAAGGCGGGTGGGCAGAACAACCCGCGCCGGCTCTGTGCGTTCTCTGTTGATGCGCTCGATCAGCATGGATACGCTGATGCGCGCGAATTCAGCCTTGGGCGTAGCAATTGTCGTCAGTGGTGGACAGGTCATCGCTGCGACGGGTATGTCATCAAAGCCGATGACCGATATGTCCTCTGGAACGCGCACCCCTGTTTGCCAGAGGTAATTCATTGCGCCAATCGCCATGCGGTCATTGGCCGCAAACACCGCAGTAAGTTTTGGTTCGCGGCGCAGCAGATTGGCCATTGCCTGATGCCCACCTTCGTAGGTAAAGTCGCCACGGATGATTTGCTCGGAAGGGAGATCAACGCCTGCCTCGTGTAGCGCTCGGCGAAGCCCGACGATGCGATCTGCGCTTGGTGTTTCATCGCGCGGACCGGCGATGCATCCAATTCGCCGATGGCCCAGCGCTGTTAGATGCTTGCCGACGAGATAGCCTCCTTGTTGATTGTCCATCAGCACCTGGTCCACGGGTAAATCGTTTAGCTCACGCGCGACGGTAATTAGCGGTATACCGGCCTGAATAAACTCGTTGAACTTCTCGCGCCGATGAGCGGCTGAAATCAAGATGACCCCATCCACGCACTTCGAGATCAGCAGCTCGATGTAAGCAGCTTCCTTTGACTCCGACATATCGGAGTTGCACAGGATCACGCTGTAGCCTCTGGCAAAGCCGGCGTCCTCAACGGCTCGGGCGAGTTCAGCAAAGTAAGGGTTGGAATTGTCAGGAACGATAAGTCCAATCGTGCGGGTCTCACGACGACGCAGGCCGCGCGCGAGCAGATTGGGCCGATACCCGAGTTCGTTAATGGCTCTCCAGACCCGTTGTTCAGTCTCCAGATCAACGCGGCGTGTTCGGTTGATCACATGGGAGACAGTGGTCACTGAAACTTGGGCGTAATCGGCAACGTCCTTGCTGGTAACCATCGGTGAGCAGCCCTTTGCGCAAACGGTTGCCTAGAGCTTAGTATGGACCTAGAATTTGTCAAGTCGCTGAAAGCGTCAGTAGACCAGTCCGCTCACCTGCTCAGCACGTCTCTCGGTTGACAATTACCCCTCGGCCTCGCCGTAGATCAGCTCAACGCTGCCGCCGAGCAACAGCACGTCGCCGGCCTCCAGAGGACACTGCTGAATAGGATGGCCGTTCAGCAGCGTCCCACCGCTGCTGTTTAAGTCCACGGCCAAAAAGCGCGCCAGGTCCGCCTGCCAGCGCAGCAGCAAGTGATGGCGCGAGACGCGCGGGTCGTCGAGCACGATGTCGTTATCGAGGGCGCGCCCGATCCGCACCAGCGGCGACGTCAGCGCGATCTGGCGATGGCTATCCACTATTAAGAAAGGCCGGCGGGAAGTGCTCACCCTGAAATGATATGAGACCGGGGAAGTTGCGCGCACACGTTTGCCCCTGTGCGCGAATCTCATGGGGGCGTTCACCAATGGGCGCAACCCTTCACTGGGCGACGTTGCCAGCGGAGGTGAATCTAGCAGTTGGGCTACGGCCCTGCCGTCGCCCGCCCAGATATATTGCTCCGCTGCCTCTGCTATTATTCTCGCGCTCACCATTCCTTGGAGGACCAACGATGAACCGTCGAGAGATCATGCTGCTGGCGCAGATGCGCTCGCTGCCGAGCGTGACGATCACAATGCCCACCCATCGCACCTCGCCAGATAACAAGCAGGATCCGATCCGGCTGAAGAACCTGGTCGTCGCGGCGACCAACCGCTTGCTCAAGGATTTCAGCAAGCGCGAGGTCGAGGTCGTGCTCAAGCGCATGGACGACCTGGCATCTGAGGTGGATCACGAGCACAACCTGGACGGCCTGGCGATGTTCGTCAACCGCGACTTCGGGCGGGTGGTCAGGCTGCCCTTCCCGCTCAAGGAGCGGGTGGAGATCGGTGATGCCTTCGCCACGCGCGACCTGGTGTTTGCGATGAACCGCACGCCGCGCTATTGGGTGCTCTCGCTCAGCGAGCGCCCAACGCGCCTCTACGAAGCCACCCGCGACGACCTGGTGGAGATCACGGAGGGTGCGTTTCCGATGACCTTCTCATTGCCGGGCGGGGGCGTCCGCTTGCCGGAAGCCTTCGGCGTCAACCCCAGCAGCAAGGAGGATCACTACCATGAGCAATTCTTCCGGCAGGTGGATCAGGAGTATGACCGGCTGACGAAGGACGACCGGCTGCCGCTGGCGGTGGTCGGCGTGGAGCGCTATCTGGCTTTCTTCCGCAAGGTGGCGACCAAGAACGACGTGATCGCCGAGGTGCGCGGCAATTACGATCACCTCAATCCTCACGAGCTGGGCAAGGTGGTGTGGCCGGCTGTGGAGCCCGCCTTTGCCGAGCGCCAGGCGCAGGTTTTCCAGCGCCTGGAGGCGGCGATCAGCGCGCGTCGCTATGCCTCTACCGTCGGTGAGGTCTGGCGCTACGCCCATGAAGGGCGCGGTGAGCTGCTGTTGTTAGAAGAGGGCTACCATCAGCCGGCGCGCTTGAGCGACGACGGCATGAACATCGTGCTCTCGGACAATCCAGAAGACCTGAACGTGATGGACGATGCCGCCGATGTGGTCGTCGAAGAGGTGCTGCAGAAGGGCGGCCAGGTGGTCTTCGTGCCGGATGGCTCGCTGAGCGCGCACGGGCGAATTGCGCTCATCCTGCGCTATTGACGAAGGCGCGCGCGCCTACTTAGGCTGCTGGCCGGTTATGCGGGTGGGCGAAGGCAGTGCCTTCACCCACCCGTAGTTTCACACCAAGTCGGTCTCCTGCGGCTCGCGCCGGCCCAGCTTGGCCTGGTTTAGCTTAGCCCGCTCAGCCGGCGAGAGGCCATCTTCGGGCGTGGCGAACTGCTGATAGACCGCCTCGCCATACTCCGCCGTGCGCACCACGACCGGCGTCCTCACCGCGTGGCCCATGACCAGCGCCTGTTGCTTGCTCTCCAGGCTGGCCAGCACGCCGCGCAATTGATTGGACTCGCTCATGCCGATCAGCACGGCGTTGATGTCGCGCTCGTCGCTCAGCGCGCAGGTGATGCGCGTGCCGATCTGGCTCATCACCTCGCTGTCAATCTGGCTGGGGCGCTGATCCACGATCAGCAAGGTGACGTTGTACTTGCGCAGCTCGCGGGCGATCGTGCCGAAGATGGTGAGTTGGGCCATGCTGGTCTGGAGGAACTTGTGCGCTTCCTCGATGACGATGACGAGCTGCCGAGGTTCTTCGCCCCTGCCGCCTTCCGCGGTCTCTTTCATCTCGACGTAGCGCTGGTGGATGCGGCGGGTGAGCACGTTGGCGACGAAGAGATAGGCGACAGGGTTCGCACCATAGCGGCCAAACTCGATCACCACGCTGTTGCCGCGCTGCAAGTGGCCAAGGATCTGCTCGACGGCATCGCTGGCCACCCGCTCGCGCACGAAATCAAACTTGTGGAACCTTGCCTGGAGCTTGCGTTGCATCGCGTTGAAGGTGCCGACCTTAAGCTTGTCTTTCTCAAAGAGTGCCTCGACTTTTTCATCTACCTCTTCGCTCAGCAGCTTGCTGAACCAATCCTTGCGGAACTCACGATGGAGCGAATCGAGCGCGTTGACCTGCACATCGCTGAGGGTGAACTCCTTTTGGAGCATCTTAATGTCGTCCGGCTCGATCTGGTCGTAGCCGATCTGTAGCTCGAACAACGCGCCCGACCCGCGCCGCTGCGACGATTCCATATCGAGGGTGGTGATGACCACCTTGTGGCCGATCGCGCCGAGCTGCTTGAGCCCTTTGAATTTCTTATTCTCATCGCCCTTCAGGGTATAGCCGTAGTCGTTGTGCATGTCGAAGATCAGGACGCTGGCCAGGTCTTGCTTGATGACGTGGGCCAGCAGGGGCAGGGTGAGGAAGGTCTTGCCCGTGCCGCTGCGGCCGAAGACTCCGGTGCTGCGCTCGATGAGCCGCTTCAACGAGATATAGACCTGAACCCCTGGGTTATCCAGCGATTCGCCGATCGCGTAGCTGTCTTTCTCTTTCGGGAAGATGCAGGCCATCTCGTCCGGCGTTGAGCGGTAGGCGACGGTGAAGTGGACCGGCACGCTGCGCACCGGCTTTGGCTCTTTCTCGTTCGCCTGCATCACCAGCAGTGGCTTGACGTGGAGCACGCCGTAGGACAGGCTGCCCCGGTAGATGTCGGTCAACCGATCGTCCTCCAAGCTTAGCGTAAACATCCGCGACCTGTTGGCGGATTCAAGTTTGATGTCGGTGACCATGGCGAAGAACTTGCGGTCGGTCTGGCCGGCGATGGTGACGTAGCTCCCCACGTTCACGCCCTCGATGACCACCTGCTCGTCCATCTTGATCAGCAAGCCATCGTTGAGCGATCCGCCGACGAGACGCCGAGGCGCTGCCGGCGCTCATCGGCCAGGCCAAAGAACTTATCGGGAAATGGCTGATCGGCCATCGCTATTCCTCCTTAAATTGCCGAGTGATTTACGCGAGCACTCTGAGAAGAAGGGCCTGCAACCGGTCCGGGTCATCGCTCAGGCGACGGGCCAGCTCCCGGCCGCATTGCCGCTTGAACTCGTCTGGCCTGGGATGGACGCGCGCCGCCTTCGCAATGGTCGCGTGGATGAGCGAGCTGAGGTCCGTCAGGTCACGCGCGTCGAGGATGTTGAGCAGGAAGCGCGGCGACTTGGTCAGCGTACGAATCTCTTCGTCATCGCACAGCGTCACGACCTCTAGGGGGAGTGGCGGCAGCGGCGTGTAGCCATACACCACGTCGTCGGGGCGCTCGGTGTAGTAGCCCAGCCGCAGGGCAGTGACCTCGATGGGGACCTGCCGGCTGCGCTGCCATTCGACCTCGGCATCGGCCAGCTCCGCGCCGGCCACGGAAAGCTGGCGCGTGCTGCTGTCGCCTTCGCTCTTGACCTGATACACCACGCCAACGACGGTGATCTGGCCCGCGCTGCTCTCAAACGGCCTGGTCCTTATCAGCGCGCCGACTTCCGGAACGTTGGTCGGCGGCACGCGCGCGCCAAAGGTGAAGGTGCGCGTGTCCGTGATAAACACGCGACCGGAGATGGGAGTAGGGGGCATAGAACGCATGTTCTGGAGTATATCATGGGGGTGGTGCGTATTGCGTAGTGCGTATTGCGTATTGCGTGGTGCGTGAGCGAGAATAGCCGGCATGGAGAACCAATTTGAAGTTGTCGTGATCGGGGCCGGCGTGATGGGCAGCGCGGCGGCCTATCACCTGGCCAAAGCCAGGCAGCGCGTGCTGCTGCTCGAGCGCTTCGAGATCGGCCACAGCCAAGGCAGCTCGCACGGCGAGTCGCGCATCTTCCGCTTCGCCTACAACAACCCGCAATACGCCCGGCTGGCGATGCAGTGCCTGCCGCTCTGGCGCGCGCTGGAGGCCGAGAGCGGCCAGCGCCTGCTGGAGGTCATCGGCGGCCTGGACCTGGCCAGCGAGCCGGCGCATCACCCGGCCGTGGACGGGGTGGCCGAGGCGCTGGCGCAGGTGGGCGCGCGCTTCGAGGTGCTCGACGCGCCGGCGCTGGCCGCGCGCTATCCACAGTGGCAGTTGGGCGACGCGGCCAGGGCGGTGTTCTCGCCGGACTCCGGGTTCGTGCGGGCGACGCGCTCCGTGCAGGTCATGGTCGCGCAGGCCGCCAAGCACGGCGCCGCCGTGCGCGAGCGCGAGCCAGTGACGGAGATCATCCCCGGCCGGCCGGTCGAGGTGGTGACCGAGACGGGGCGTTACCAGGCCGATAAGCTGATCATCACCGGCGGCGCTTGGGCCAACGCGCTGTTGGCCTTCGTCGGCCTGCGCCTGCCGCTGAAGGTGACGCAAGAGCAGGTGACGTACTTCCGGCCGTTGGCCGATCCGGCCCAGTTCCATCCGGAGCGCTTCCCGATATTCATCCACTGGCGCTCGCCTGCGCCGGCTTATGGCTTCCCGATCATTGATCGGCCGGGGGTGAAGGTGGGCTTTCACCACGAGGGCTACCTCGTCGAGGACCTGGACGCGCCGCGCCAGCCGCGCGAGCAGACGGCGCAGGCCGTGCGCGCGTATCTCCAAGCCCACCTGCCCGGCGCCGCCGGCGAGCCGTTCGAGCCAACCGCCTGCCTCTACACCACCACGCCGGACGAGGATTTCGTGATTGACTTCGCGCCGGGGATGGACAACGTGGTGATTTGCTCGGCCTGTAGCGGACACGGGTTCAAGTTCGGCATCGGCATCGGCCGCGCGCTGGCCGACTTGGCCCTGGAAGGGGCAACCGAGATGAACATCGCGCACGTCCGGCTGCGCGCGTCGTTAGGCGCTTGAGGCCGGCGGGAAAGCGGTGATGATCAGCTCGGTGACCTCGGCGCGCCCCTTGCGCGCGGCGCTGATAGATCGTCTGGCGCGCACGACGTGGCGGGTGAACGCTGGATGGTCGTAGAGCAAATGCACGGCCGGCACATCGGCGTTGGAGAGGGTGACGGCCACGCCGCGCCCGACGAGCGCGAGGCAAAGATCGCGCAGGCGCTCGTGATCACGCAGGGTGAATCCGCCCGGATAGTAAGCCGTGAAGCAGGACGTGCGTGAGCGCGGCACGTATGGCGGGTCGAGGTAGGCCCAATCGCCGGCTGCTGCGTCCGCGAGCGCGGCGTCGAACGGCGCGCAGCGCAGCTCGACATCCGCCAGCGCCTGCGCGACCGCGCGGAGGTTGGCTTCGTCCAGATACTTCGGAGACCTATATCGCCCGAACGGCACGTTGAACTTCCCCTGCCGATTGACGCGGTAGAGGCCGTTATAGCCGGTCTTGTTCAGGTAGATCATGCGCGCGGCGCGCTCGGCCAGGCTCAGCGCCCAGGAGTCCTTTTCGCGTAGCTGTTCATAAAACGCGCGGTCGTAGGGGTATTCGGCCAGCAGCCGGATCACCTCGTCGGCCTGGTCGCGGATGGCGCGATAGGTGTCGATCAGTTCAGCGTTCTGGTCGGCGAGGATGGCGCGCCGCAGCCGGCGCTCGCGGTAGAGGTGGAAGAAGAGCGCGCCGTTGCCGACGAACGCCTCGTAATATGTGTTGAAGTGCGGCGGCGCGTGGGCGAGCAGCGCGCCGATGAGCCGCGCCTTGCCGCCGGCCCACTTTAAGAACGGGCGAGGGAGGACATGACGAGAGCAAAGCATCTCATCCTCTCCAACAAAAGCACCTCAGCACTTCACTTGCCCTCGTCATTCTAGCGACAGCGAAGAATCTAAACCTGCGCTCGGCTGAGGCGTTGCGGGGTCGCCGGCGCCCTGCCTGCCCCACCCCGTCACCCCTGAGCGCAGCGAAGTAGGGGCGGTTCGCGAGCCGCCCCTGCGCGCGGTTGGCCGAGGCGTTGCGGGGTCACCCATGTGGGGTGGGCATGAATGACTTTTTGGGCTTTGGTCGGGCGGGATTTTGGGGGGCGACGCACCGCGTCGCCCCTACATGGCAATGTCGGGGATGGGCATGGATGGCTTCGCGGGGTTTTGGTCGGGCGGGATTTTAGATGCTTCGCCTGCGCTCAGAATGACACGGCCGCCTGTGCCACTCGCAGCGCTTCTTTGGGGAGCAGCATCGTTGCCCCTGCCCGTGAACGCGCCCGATGCAAGCCATAGAGTCCCAAGCTATAATCAACAAAAACGTTAACCAATGTGCCATTCACCGCCGGCGAGAATTTGCGTTATCAGCAGAATCTGAATGATCTTGCGCCGGCTGTCATCGTATTTTCTTCAAATCGGTTAAGCGTAGTCAAGTCAAGAGGGGCTGTCGGTTATCAGTCCAGGGGAGATTGCAAAACTCTGATGCGTTGACATTCCACTAAACTTATGGCACGAAAGAAGAACGCGGAGACCAAACGCCCGATCGAATCCTATGAGCATCGGGACAAGCAGCGCGTCAACAACCCGCCCGTGGGCCTGGTGACGCCCGAGACCGACCCGGACGCTGGGCAGAAGAAGAAGCGCTACGCCTACGACCCCCACCTCGATCCGCAGATCGTCTGGGCCGGCAAGGCCGAGCGCACCTCGTTCGAGGTGCCGACCGTCTCGCTGCACGTCCACGAGCGGATTGACCCGCGCACGATCATCGAGGCGGTGCGCAAGCGCAACGGCGAAGATGTCTCTACACAGCTCCCGCTCTTTGAAGCAGAGCGCAAAGCGCCGCTGCGCCAGGCCATCGAGTTCTACCAGCATAAGCACGGCTGGACCAACCGCCTCATCGCCGGCGATTCGCTCCTGGTGATGAACTCGCTGCTGGAGAAGGAGGGCCTGGCCGGCAAGGTGCAGATGATCTACATTGACCCGCCCTACGGCATCAAGTACGGCTCGAACTTCCAGCCCTTCGTCAACAAGCGCGACGT
>DAOTYZ010000215.1:0-7295 GCA_034434555.1 Candidatus Roseilinea sp. | reverse complement strand
ATGACGCGCTCAGGCCGCCGCGCGATATATGTCTCCGAGTCCGGCCTGCGCACTGCCGGCCCCTCTTGGGTTTGCTCGATCACCGCGCTCTCTTCGCCGCGCTGGATGAGCACGGCTTCGGGATTTAGCTCAATGTGCAAATTGTTGTCTACCGGCCGGCGGGCCAGCTCGATCAGAGCGATCTGTTTCGCATCCGGCGACCAGACCGGCAAGTAATAGGAGAGTATCTCCCCGTTCCTGGGACGCAAGCTGGCGTCGCGCGTAATCTCCACGACGTTCTCACCGGTTTGGTCCATGACCAGGATGTTGCCGTCCTGATTCATCACCGCGATCCGGCCCACACGCCGCTCGAAGATCTTCACAATATCGTTTTGGGGCAGGCGAAACTCTTGGGGCAGCTCCACGCGCGGCTGCTGATACGGGGCCGAACACGCGCTTAGGGATGCCACAGCGCACAGGAGCAGAACAGATCGGCGAAGCGTAAACATGGCTGTTCAGCGAGGTGACCAGAACGCAGCCACACCCGCGGCGATGCGCGTGATGCTGACCGCGTCCCCTGTCGGGTTAAGTGTAGCAACCGCTACGTGCGCTGTGTCGTCGCCGGGCGAGAAGCTGGCGAAGACCAACCGCCGGCTATCCGGCGACCACGGCGTGACGGCGCGCGAGTATTGGTCGAAGTACGGGAAATACTGGCTAAAGACGCTGGAAGGAGACGTGTCGGCCACTTTGACGCGCCGGCGACTGGCCAGATCCAGAATCTCTATCCTCAAGGCAACAGTTCGTTGCTGCGCAGCCGGCGCGCTTAGCCGATGGCTGCCGCCGTCGCTCAGCGGCGTTGGCTGGGCGTCAAACGCAAGCGAGTAGACGGCCAACTTTTGTCCGTCGGGAGACCAGAAGAACATGCTGGCTTCATCATGGACGGCCCGGCTGTCCCCGTTGGCGAGATCGTATACAACCAGCTCACCGGGCAGCAGAATCCCTGCGGGAGAAGGGGCAGTGTCCAACACAGCAACCGCTCGCCCATCAGGCGACCAGGCAAAGTAAGCGTTGTATTCAACGACCTGAAGCGTGCAGATGGGCTTGCCGGCTGCGTCGGCCAATACCAACTCATCCTGTCCGCCTGTATAGGCAACCAGCAGGACATAGCGACCGTCTGGCGACCAGTGTGGCGATTGAAACGCGCCGGGCAAGTCCGCGATTACGGTCTGCGCGTCCTTCGTCGCCCCGCTGGACGTGATGATTGAAACGTTCGCCTTGCCCCTGGTCGTCGCCCGACCGCCCAGATGGGTCACCATGCCGGCGGAGTCGGGCCGCCAGTGCCAGTAGGTGGGGATGCCGGTGTCGAAGATGGATGGTTCGCCGCCCTCGCGCGAGACCACGCGGATCGCGCCGGCCGTCGGGCTGATCGTCAGGAAGGCGATCAGCTCACCGTCCGGCGACCAGTCCAGATAAGGGATGTTCCACTCAGTCGTGCTGTAGAGCGTGCGGATGGTGGGGCCGGCGACCGTTGGCGCGATGTGCACGCTGCTGGTGATGACTCTGGCGTTCCTCGATATGTTCAGGCTGACGAAGGCGAGAAAGCGACTATCAGAAGAGAAAGTCGGGAAGCGATAGACGCGCCTTGACCCTTGAGCCTCGTTGATAAAAGCGTCGCTGGTGATCGGCGCACGCCGTCGGCCGCTGAGGTCAGTCAACACCAGGTTGTCATCAGGCGCGATGAAAGCGATTTGGCCTTCGGAATCGGGTTGCGTCAGGGCGATGGGGCGAATGTCTGGGCGCGCGACGTCGCAGGCAGGGTGGCGGGTGGCCTGCAAGCTGCGGGTTGGTGTTGGCTTCTCGACAATCTGCGTTGGTGTCGCCTGTGCGCGCGGCGAGAGCGTGCGCGTGGGCAGCAGCGCCGGCTGAGGGGTAATGTCCCGTGCGAGTGGGTTGGCGCAGCCAGTGAGCACTGCGATGAGCATGACGCAGATACCGATAGCAATGGGTTGGTGCAATCGTGCTTGTGCTCGCATATCCTGGCAGGCTGACAAATGGCACTCACCGACCGCCGGCGGGACAGGCCGGGCGACTTAGCCGAGTAAATAGAGTGTAGAAGGTTGAACTGAGAAGTGGCTGAATGCTGGGCGTTCCGATCCACAACGAGGGATCGCTGGATGTGTTCACACGCACCAGAGGGTTGCCCCCATTAGTTAGTGAATCCCCTTTCCGGAGCGCTGCCCATGCTATTATCTTTCGCGCCCGATGTCCGATCAGAACGTGACGCCTATCCGTCGCCAATACCTCGAGCTCAAGCGCAGATACCCCGATTGCATCCTGTTCTTCCGGCTGGGCGATTTCTTCGAGACATTTGATGCCGACGCTGAGCTGGTGGCGCGCGAGCTGGACGTGGTGTTGACCTCGCGGCCGGTGGCCAAGGATGTGCGCGTCCCGATGGCCGGCGTGCCTCACCACGCTGCCGACGCATATATCGCGCGCCTGATCGCGCGTGGCTATCGTGTGGCAATCGCCGACCAAATCGGCAACGAGGCGGTCAACGGGTTGGTGCCGCGCGAGGTGCGCCGCGTGATCACACCCGGCACCGTGGTGGAGCCGGGCATGTTAGACGCCAACCGGCCCAGTTACCTGGCCGCCGTGGTGGGCAGCCAGCCAAAAGGCGGGGGCGTTGGGCCGCTTGGCTTCGCCTATTGCGACATCACCACTGGCGAGTTTCAGGCAACCCAGCTCGATAACCCGGTTGAACTGGAGCGCGAGCTGGCGCGCATCCAGCCGCGTGAGCTGCTCGCGCCGGAGGGCTGGTCGCTTGATGGACGCTTCCCGGTGACCGGCTTGCCGGCGTTTCGCTTTGAGCTGGGCCAGGCTCGCCAGGTCTTGTGCGATCACTTCGGGGTCAACACCCTTCAAGGATTCGGTCTGGAGGCGCGGCCGGCGGCCTTGCGCGCGGCTGCCGCGATCGTCGCCTATTTGCGCGAGACCCAGCCGGCTGCGCTGCGCCAGCTTGTCGCGCTGCGCACCTACAGCGTTGCCCAGTTCATGAACCTGGACGCGGTCACCCTCCGCAACTTGGAGTTGCTGGAGCCGCTGCGACCGGCGCAGGCTGGCCGACAATCCCCTACCTTGCTGGGCGTGCTGGACAAGACCCAGACGCCGATGGGCGCGCGCTTGCTGCGCGCCTGGATCGTCCGCCCCTTGCTCGACCAGGCTGCGATCGAAGCGCGCCTGGCGCGCATAGATGCCCTGGTCGTTGATGCCCTCCTGCGGGCCAAGCTGCGCGAAGCGCTAAAACAGCTCCCCGATCTAGAACGCTTGACCACGCGCCTGGTGAGCGAGATCGCCACACCACAGGACCTGTTGCACCTGCGTCAAGCATGTGCGCGGGTCGCCGTGCTCGGCGAATGGATGCCGGCGCTGGCCGATGTGGACCTGCGCCCTCTGTTGCCCGACCTGCGCGCGGCAGCCGATTTGATCGCCGCTGCGATCAAAGACCCGCCCGATGAAGATGGCTTCATCCGACCGGGTTACAGCGCTGAATTGGATGAGGTGCACGCGGCTGCGCAAAACGCCAAGACGTGGATCGCCAACCTGGAGCGCGTCGAGCGCGAGCGCACCGGCATCCGCTCGCTTAAGGTGGGTTACAACAAGGTGTTCGGCTACTACATTGAAGTGACCCATGCCCATCGCGAGGCAGTGCCGGCCGATTACATGCGCAAGCAAACGCTCACCAACGCCGAGCGTTACATCACGCCGCAACTGAAGGAGTACGAGGCGCTGATCCTAAACGCCGATGAGCGCATCGCCGAGATTGAGCGTCGCCTGCTGGTCGAGCTGATCCAATCGCTTTCCGGTCGCGCACGGTCTTTGTTCGAGGCCGCCCAACTCATCGCGCGGCTGGACGTGGCCGCTGCGCTGGCTGAAGTGGCAGCTCGCCAGGCTTATTGTCGTCCCCGATTCAACGACGAGGGCCGCATCCACATCCGCGACGGCCGACATCCGGTGATTGAGCAGTTGCTCAGCGAGGTGCCGTTCACCCCCAACGATGCCTATCTTGACCGGGACGCGCGCATCTTGGTGATCACCGGCCCGAACATGAGCGGCAAGAGTAGCTACATGCGCCAAATTGCGCTGATTGCCTTGATGGCGCAGATCGGCAGCTACGTGCCGGCCCGCGAGGCGGATCTGTGTCTGGTGGACGGCATCTTCACCCGCATCGGCGCCCAGGATGAGCTTGCCGCCGGCCAGAGCACCTTCATGGTGGAGATGGTCGAGACAGCGCACATCTTGCACCACTGCACGCCGCGCAGCTTGGTCATCCTCGATGAGATCGGCCGCGGCACCAGCACCTACGATGGCCTGGCGATCGCCTGGGCGGTGATCGAGTATTTGCATAACCACCCTGAACATCAGGCCTACACGCTCTTTGCTACGCATTACCACGAGCTGATCCAACTGGCCGAGCGCCTGCCGGCGGTGCGCAACTACAACGTCGCGGTGAGCGAGGAGGAGGGCAAAGTGGTCTTTCTGCATAAAGTCGTCGAAGGTGGGGCGGATCGCTCGTATGGCATCCATGTGGCGCAGTTGGCCGGCCTGCCGCCGGCGGTGATCCACCGCGCGCAGGACGTGCTGCGCGACCTGGAGCAAGGCATAAGCACATCGCCGCCTGCGCCACGCACCGAAGCTCAGCAACCGACCCAGCTCTCGTTGTTCGCCGAGCCTTCGCCGGCGCTGGAGCGGCTCAAGGCAATTGACCCGAACGCACTTAGCCCCCTGGAAGCGCTCACTGTGCTCTACGAGTTGAAGAAGTTGATACAGTAAGTCACCTCATAGCCTGGCGACGATCGCGGCGACGAAGCCGAGGATCATCAGCCAGCCGAACGCGCCGTGCAAGCTGGCCGTCGCCCGCAGCACGCGATTGAGCTTGCGCGGCTCGTCGGTGTAGAACGCGCGCCGCACCAGGTTTATCCCCACCGGCAGCATCAACAGCGGCAGCAAGGCCAGCAGCGGGGCATAGCCCAGCGCCACCAGGATGATCAGCACAACAAAGCTGCCGCCGACCAGCAGCAGATATTCCCAGCGGCTGGCTTGGCGGCCCAGAATGTTGGCCAGCGTGCGCTTGTTGTGGGCCAGGTCGCTCTCCAGGTCGCGCATGTTGTTGGCGTGCAGAATCGCCGCCACCAGAAAGCCGATCGGTAGCGAGAGCAGCACCACCGACAGCGGCGCCTGTTGCATCTGCACGTAATAGCTGCCGATCACCATCACCGGCCCCATGAAGATGAACACCACCACTTCGCCCAGGCCAATGTAGGCGAACGCCTTAGGGCCAGCCGTGTAGAACCAGCCGGCCAGCACGCTGAGTATGCCGATCAGAAGGATGAATATCCCGCGCGTCGCAACCAGATATAGCCCGATCAACGAGCCTAGCCCAAAGCACACCAGCGCGCCGATGAAGATCTGCCGAGGCGTTAATAGTCCTTCCTGGATGACGCGGCTGGGGCCGAGCGATGTCGGCGTGTCTGCGCCCTTCTTCCAGTCGTAGTAGTCGTTCGCCAGGTTGGTGCCGGCGTGGATGAGCACGGAGCCGAGCAGGGTAAGCGCGAACAGCCAGGGGTTGAACTGGCCGTGATAGCCGGCCAACACCGCGCCCAGCGTCACCGGCACCACGCTGGCCGTGAAGCTGAAGGGCCGCGTGGCCATCCACCAGGTGCGCACCAGCCGGCGCAGGCGAGGCTCGCTGGGCTTGGGCATGGATGGTTGTGCCTGTCTCTCTTGCTTCCACGGCACGAGCTGGCGTTCCAATTCGTCCATCAACCAGCTTGCGCCGTAGCCGAGGAGGGCCACCACGATCAGCACAGCGAGGATGGTTGGGATGTCATACACCTGGTAAGCGGCCCAGATCATCGCGCCCAACCCGCCGCGCGGCAGGAGCAGCTCGCTGCCGACGATTACCGTGAGGGCGAAGCCCAGCCCGAGGCTGACGCCGGTGAGGATGCTGGGCAGCGCGCCCGGCAGCGCCACCGTCCAGATCAAGTCCCAGCGGCTCGCACCGTTGTTGCGCGCGATGTCGAAGTAGCGCGCGTCCAAGTTGCGCACGCCGGCTGCGGTGTTGATGGCCACCAGGAAGAAGACCGAGATGACCACGATGGCGTATTTAGCCGCCTCGCTGATGCCCAGCAGCAGCACCACCATCGGCACCAGCGCGATCTTGGGGACTGGATACAGCGCGTTCACCAGCGGCGCGAAGAGCGCCCGCGCTATGCCGCTGACGCCCATCACCACGCCCAGAATGACTGCCGGCACGGTCGCCAACACAAATCCCACGGCCACGCGCCGCAGCGTGATGGCCGTGTTGGCCAACAACGAGCCGTCTTCGATCAACGCCAACAGGCGGGCGAAGACCTCGCTCGGCATGGAGAAGAACCGCACGTCAATCAAGCCGGCGCGGGCCAGCACTTCCCACAGCACCAGCAGGACGAGCGGCGAGAGCCACGAAAGCCAGCGTTGCATGACCTATCTCACCTCTTCTTTACTCTCTAAGGTAACAAGGCGAGATAAATCTTGGCTGAGCAGATGCGTGGATTTCTGGCGCACTTCAACATTGGCTGCGTGCTGATCGAACTCGGCAGATACGATGAAGCCATTGATGCGCTGTTGCAATGTTTGACTCTCGATGCCGACGATCCTGCAGTCCACTATCAACTCGGGCTGGCGCATTTCCTGAAAGGCGACGACTACGCCGCGCTCTACCATCTCCAGATCACCCGCCAGTGCTACCCGCACGACAGTAGCGTCCATGCGCTTATCGGGCGCTGTCATCTCCGCCTCGGCGCATATGATGATGCCGAAATGGCGCTGCACACTGCACTCCGGTATGCGCCCCGCGACATCGATCGGCTCCGTATTATGATATATGTGCAGGCAGTGGCGCGCTACCGCGAGATCGGCGTCGTCCATTCGATCAGAGAACGCTTCTATGCCGATCATGGCGCAGCGTACCTGGGTTCGACACACGACGACGGACGCAGTTCCCACGAGTTCTCCGATTTCCACTTCACCTACCCCGATATTGCCGTCACGCTCTATCGTCTGACCCGTCTCGCCCGCTGGCAGCACTGGCGCCTGAGTTGTGTCGTTCCTCTTGACCGCCTGACGGAACCGCTGGCGCGTGCGCTGGCAATGCTGCTCGAGATACCGGTACGTCGCCCTGAAGATCTCCGCCCCGACGATCTGGCGCTCCTTGTGCTCGCGGTTGGTCATCAGGCGGAACTGCTGAAACTGGCGCTCGAACGGGCGCCATGCCCGGC